>JAHXHI010000300.1 GCA_025656775.1 gamma proteobacterium symbiont of Bathyaustriella thionipta | reverse complement strand
TGCATTTTATCCGTCCGTTTATTTCAGTTTTTCTTCCTGTTTTTATAATAATATCAATTGCTTGGAATAAACGGATGGACACTAATTAGAACGTAGACCGGTAAATAGGACAAGTAAAATAGCTTGTCATACATGAGGTCACTTCATGTTTATCTTTACTCAAATTATCAAATCGGCAAAAATCAGTTTGACAAAGATGTTTTTGCACTAAAATTGCACAAATTCAAAAGAGGATCTATTTTTAGCACAACTTTCGAAGTTGTGCCATACTTTTTAATAAATCTTTTACTAAAACTGTGTAACACATTATAAAACAATAAAAATAGTCTGATATTTATTGACATTACAAATAAATTGATTCGCAAAATATAGAATATCGTCCTTTGTGTTTATAGGCTGATAGTACTTAAAATCAGGAAAAATTTATTATTAATGAACTTAAAACGCTATAATACAACAAAAATATCATTCTATTTAAGAGAAAATCATGCCCATAAAACTCGGTATCGTAATGGATCCAATACAGTCCATTAACATAAAAAAAGACAGTAGCTTTGCCATGTTGCTGGAAGCTCAGCACCGGGATTATGAAATTTACTATATGGAAATGTCTGATTTATTTATTGAAAACAATCAGGCTAAAGCCTATACAAAACGCATACGTGTATTTGACGACCCAAATAACTGGTATCAATTTATTTCCTCAGCAAAAACAGACAACAGCACTGAAGATAAGACTGATGACACACAAAGGGTGATTAAGCTGTCAGAACTTGATAGTATTTTAATGCGTAAAGATCCGCCTTTTGATATGGAGTATATTTATGCGACCTACATTCTTGAAATCGCTTCACAGTCTGGTACATTAGTGGTTAACAACCCTCAATCATTGCGTGATGCCAATGAGAAACTGTTTACCCATCAATTTCCCTCTTGCACTGTACCCACTTTAGTCAGTCGAAATAAAGCACAGTTTAAACAATTTCTGAAGCAGCACCATGACATCATTGTCAAACCTTTAGGCGGCATGGGTGGCCACTCAATCTTCAGAGTCAAAGAGAATGATCCTAATATTAATGTTATTCTTGAAACCGTGACCAACCATGCCAGTCAATACATTATGGCACAGCGCTTCATTCCTGAAATTTCCAGGGGTGATAAACGAATTCTTATTATAAATGGTATACCTGTTGATTATGCTTTAGCTCGTATCCCGCCTGAAGGTGAAACACGAGGTAATCTGGCTGCAGGAGGTACTGGTCAGGGAATTCCTCTGAGCGAGCGGGATTACTGGCTGTGTGAACAGGTTGCTCCCCGCTTAAAAGAAATGGGCCTGATTTTTGTCGGCATGGATGTTATTGGCGATTACATTACTGAAATCAATGTCACCAGCCCAACCTGTATCAGAGAATTAGATTCTCTTTATAACTTAAATATCAGTGCTTTGCTAATGGATGTCATTGAGGACACGCTAGCAGGCAGCACTTCTTAAAATGAGCATTAAAATTCTCCTGCTTAGCTGCATTTGTCTTTTGATTACAGCTTGCCAGCCTGATCAACACTCTGAAAAACTCTACCAGCAGCAGTTATTTAGTTTTGGCACACTCATTGATGTCAGTATCATGACAAATGATCCAGATCAGGCAAAGCAGGCGATTGATATTATCAGCCGCAGATTTGATCAATTGCATACTCAATGGCACCCTTGGCAAGCGGGTGATCTTGGACAGGCAAATCAGCGTTTTTCCAACAAAGAGCCTTATTCAAGTTCACCGTCTATCATAAAACTGATTCAAGACAGTCAGCGGCTATCCGAACAAAGTAATGGCTTATTTAATCCCGCCATTGGGCAACTGATCAAACTCTGGCAATTTGATCAGCTTGAAAATGAACACTATCAATTTACATTACCCGACGCAGAAAAAATTCAGGCACTGATACAGAAAAATCCTCAAATGAAGGATATTTTTGTTAACAACACACAAATTAAAAGCAACAATTCATCAGTCGCCCTTGACTTTGGTGCTTTTGCCAAAGGGGTTGCGATTGAACAAATGATTGATATCCTTAATGAACTCAATATTCATAATGCCTTAATCAATGCCGGCGGTGACCTTAAAGTGTCAGGCTCAAAAAACAATAAGTTGTGGCGTATTGGTATTAAAAACCCTGAAAATGCTCAAAACCCATCCGTAAAGCCCATTATTGCTGCCATTAATTTAAATCCTGATGAAGCACTTTTCACCTCCGGCAATTACGAACGTTTTTTTGAATTTCAAGGCAAGCATTACCACCATATTATCGATCCTCGAAGCGGCTATCCGGCAAAAGGAACACAGTCTGTCACTGTATTATCACATGATGCAGCCCTGGCAGATGCAGCCTCTACAGCCTTATTTATTGCCGGGCCGGAATTATGGCCTGAAATTGCCAAAAAAATGGGCGTTCAATATGTTATGCTAATATCTGATAACAATAAAATTTACCTGTCACCCGCTATGGCTGAACGGATTGAGCTATTTACTGATATCAGGCCCATTATTAAAAAATAAACACCCAACCATACCTTAGAGATACAAACATTGCTCACAATTGGCAAAGTCATATTTAAACCTGCTGATATTCTTATTCTCTTTGCCGCCAGTATTTTAACACTCTGGCTATACTCTATTTTCTGGTTTTCAGCGAATCAACAGGGAGAAGCTGAAATTTTGCGGGTCCAGTTCGCAGATAATCCTCCCCTTGAATATACTCTGAGTGAAGACAGAACCATCGTACTGGCGGGTAAAATTGGTGATAGTCTCATTGAAATAAAACAGGGGAAGGCACGCTTTATTCATTCAGCCTGTCGAAACCAGTTTTGTGTATTTCATGGCTGGCTTACCGTTGCCGGTGATAGCACTGCTTGTTTGCCCAATCGCATCAGTATCAGCTTAAAAAGTGCATTAAGTGATTATGATGCCATCGCAGGCAGCCAATGAAACTTCATTTCACCACAACCCACCAGGATCACCGGATTGCTTTATTAGCTGCACTGGCTATTACTATTCATATTATTGAATCTGCGTTCCCCAGCCCATTACCCGGTGTTAAACCAGGACTTGCCAATGTCGTTACCTTGTTTACCTTTATCAGATATGGCTGGCATAGCGCCTTGCAGGTTAGTTTACTCCGTGTCATCATCAGTAGTTTAGTCTTAGGTACTTTTTTATCACCGACTTTTTTGCTTAGTCTAAGTGGTGCTTTATTAAGCCTGGTAAGCCTTATTGTAATACAACTGCCTTTTAATCAATCTTCTTTTCACCGACATCAACCCAGCGCATTAGGTTATGCCGTCATTGCATCCATCAGCCATATGAGTGGACAATTTCTAGTCGCATGGTATTTTTTCATTCCGCACCCCGGATTATTCCAACTATTACCCATTTTCATTACTTTTGCCGTGATACTTGGTATTGTTAGCGGTATAATTACTCAGCTTCTCATAAATCAGATTCAGCAACGCAAACTGTGACTTAAGAATAGTTATTGACACTCTATGGCAAACAGCATTAAGAAAAAAACAACCGTACAAATAAAAGTGTCTTATAACAACAGGATCTCTCATTCGCGACTGCACAGTAATGAACATCTGATCACTGCTTTTTTTATCACAGTGCTATTACACAGTACGATTATTTTTGGCATTTCATTTGGAATCCCATCACCTAAAAAAGCTCAAACTAATCAGACACTCGATATTGTACTCGTTAAAACCAAAGCAGAAAAAGCACCTGAAGATCCCGACTTTCTTGCTCAAGCTGATCAAAAAGGAGGGGGTGAACTCAAAGATAAAGCCAAACCTACGAGCAAAAATCCTGGAGAAACACCCAGTGAAGGCAATGCGCTGCAAAATAAACCTAAAACTACTCCGCTGCCTGTACCTGAAGTGGTTGAAAAAAAATCCATCCTGTCCACTCCAAAACCCAGTAAAATAAAAGCACAAAAACTGGTCAGAAAAAAACCGCCTAAACCTAAAAAATCACCTGATTTATTATCTGACTCAATTGCCGAACTGCAACAACAGATTATTGATAAAGAAGCAATGCTTGATAAGCAGACAAAACTCTATGCCAAAAGTCCTAAGGCAACCTATATTACAGCATCCACACGACGTGCAACGGATGCCATGTATCTTCTATCATGGACAAAAAAGATTGAAAGAATTGGTAATCTTAACTATCCTGATAAAGCCAGAAGAGACAAATTGGAAGGTCAATTAATTCTGGCAGTGACCATCGCCCCCGAGGGCCATATTCTAAATATTCGTATCAGTAAATCTTCCGGCCATAAAGTGCTGGATGATGCAGCCAAACGCATTGTTGAATTAGCAGCACCTTATGCCGCGGTACCAAAAGAGGTATTACAAGGTAATAACCGATTAGTCATTACCCGAACCTGGCAGTTTTCACACAGTTCAGGAACAAGATTCTCTTATAAATAAAATAGGTTGCCAAGAGCCATAACAGACATGAAACCAATGAACCTAACCAATAATTTTATTATTGCCATGCCCGGCTTAACGGACCCTGTATTTGAAAAAAGTGTCAGTTATATTTGTCAACATACAGAGCAAGGTGCAATGGGACTCACCATTAATCGCCCTATTGACATATCCTTTAGCCACTTTTTATCACAGCTTGATATCTCCTTAACGGATGAAACCCTGGCAGCTACTCCTATTTACCTTGGCGGCCCCGTTGAAACAGGGCATGGTTTTATCTTGCACAGTAATGATACCAGTCTGAGCAATTGGTCCCAGACTCTAAAAATTAATGATGATATTTCCCTGAGTTCATCCAAAGACATTTTAATCGCAATTGCCAGGGGAGAAGGCCCCTCTCAGTTTTTGATCACCTTAGGTTATGCGGGTTGGAGTAAAGATCAGCTCGAGAACGAGATGCAGCAGAATTCATGGCTCAATGTGATGGCTGATAACGAAATAATCTTTAGCACCCCATCTGAAAAGCGCTGGGAAAAAGCCGCTATGAAACTGGGAATTGATATTAACCTGATTTCAGGTGATATCGGTCATGCCTGATTATCCGTTAACCAGTACTTTTCTTGGTTTTGATTATAGTCAGAATAAAATCGGCATTGCTGTTGGTCAACGTCTGACAGGTACGGCAAGCTCATTGACCACTCTGATATCCCGAAATAAAAAAATCGACTGGCCAGGAATTGAACAGTTATTAGAACAGTGGCGTCCAGTTGCCTTTGTTATCGGACTGCCTCTGACGATGGAAGGTGAAGAACAGGAAACAACTGAAGCAGTAAAACTTTTTGGCAATCAACTCAATGAGCGGTACAATCTTCCCATACACTTTATGGATGAGCGTCTGACATCACGGGAAGCGAGTCATCTACTGGGTTATGATGGGCATACATCACCCAGACGCCATAGTAAACCTGGAAAAAAAGTGAAAAAAAACAAACAACAAGGTCACGATATTGACCAACTTGCCGCACAGCTTATCTTACAAAGCTGGCTGAATGAAACGGGATAGGTCTCAATGAAAAACACTTCTGAAACAAAATCGTCAGAATTAAACAAGCCTCATACACTTGAGCGCTTGCTCGATAACATGCATTTGGCAATTAAATCTAAGATACAGCATTTTAATAAAGAAGATGTGGTCATGATCGGTATTCATACCGGCGGCTTCTGGATTGCAGAAAAACTCTATGAAAAAATAGGGATTACAGCACCTCTTGGCAGTCTGAATATTTCATTTTATCGTGATGATTTTACTAAAATTGGTCTGCATCCCGAAGTAAAACCATCGCAACTGCCAACCGGGCTGGATGATAAACATATTATCCTGGTCGATGATGTCCTTTTTACTGGTCGAACCGTACGTGCAGCCTTAAATGAAATTTTTGATTATGGTAGGCCCGCCTCCGTCACACTGGCAGTGTTACTTGACAGAGGTGGACGGGAACTACCCATTTATGCCGATATTATCGGACAGAAAGTCACTCTGGCAAAGGGCCGGCAAATTAAACTTTGCGGGCCGGAGCCATTAAAGCTTGTGCAAAATAAATGCTAATTATTTCTCATTGAGGCTATCGGCTTAACAAGGCAATTCTATGATTTCAAAAAATATTCAACTTGATGAACAAGGACGTTTAAAACATTTTCTCTCAATCGAAGGCTTTAAGCGTCAACACCTGGTCAATATATTAGATGCCGCTGAACCCTTTGCTAATGTTCACGAACAAGCCGTAAAAAAAGTCCCGATTTTACGCGGCAAAACAATTGTTAATTTATTTTTTGAAGCCAGTACCCGAACCAGAACGACCTTTGAACTGGCGTCCAAACGTCTCTCTGCTGATGTGCTTAATATCAATATCAACACTTCAGCAACCAGCAAAGGTGAAAGTCTGCTGGATATGTTACACAACCTCGAAGCCATGCATTGTGACATGTTCATAGTAAGACATAATCAAAGTGGTGCCGCACATTTGATTGCTCAACATGTATCACCTCATATCAGTGTAATCAATGCCGGTGACGGCTGTCATTCAC
The DNA here is from genome assembly GCA_025656775.1 of gamma proteobacterium symbiont of Bathyaustriella thionipta. GTDB lineage: Bacteria > Pseudomonadota > Gammaproteobacteria > GRL18 > GRL18 > GRL18. The sequence goes on along the minus strand of JAHXHI010000300.1, from coordinate 5,138 downwards.
ATCCATCACAAGCGATGCTGGATATGTTTACTATCCGCCGTCATAAAAAAGAATTTGCCGATTTAACAGTGGTCATTGTGGGCGATATTTTACACTCCCGGGTTGCTCGCTCACAAATTCATGCCCTGAACACACTGGGTGTGACTGAAGTAAGAGTAGTTGGTCCTAAAACTTTAATCCCGACTCAAATCAAAACACTCGGTGTTCATGTCTATCACGATATGCAAACGGCTCTGGTCGGTGCTGATGTTATTATTATGTTACGCCTGCAAAAAGAACGTATGCAGGGCGCATTACTACCCAGTGAAGATGAATATTATCATCAATACGGTTTGACCGAACAAAAGTTAAGTTATGCAAAGCCCGATGCAATTGTCATGCACCCGGGCCCCATTAACCGTGGTGTTGAAATTGCCTCAAGTATTGCTGATGGCCCGCAGTCCGTTATCCTGGAACAAGTGACCAATGGCATTGCCATACGCATGGCCGTCATGTCTCAAACCCTGGGAAGAAGTAGCGGAGGAAATAGCTGATGTCTGATATTACTCAATTAACGTCACCACTACTATCAAATCGACCTGCCATTAGTATTATCAATGGCCATGTTATCGATCCTGCAAATCAAGTTGACAAGAAAGTTAATATTCATCTGCAGCACGGAAAAATAGTTGCCCTTGGTGATGCCCCTGAAAACTTTGTTGCACAGCGGGTTATTGATGCCAGCGAGCAAATTATTTGTCCCGGACTCATTGACTTACGTTTTCATCTACGTGAATCGGGTTATGAAACAAAAGGCTCTATTGCATCTGAAACCAAAGCGGCGGCTGCCGGCGGAGTAACCGCATTGTGTTGTCCACCTGACACCGATCCAATCATTGATAATCCCGCCATGGTCAAGTTAATACGCCTTAAGGCTGAAACCGAAGGTGCTGCCAAGATTTATACACTCAGTGCCCTGACTCAGCAGTTAAAAGGTGAAAAACTCAGTGAAATGCGCAAATTAAAAGATGCGGGCTGTGTCGGCACAAGCAATGCGTTGCATCCTGTTAAAAGCACACTGGTTATGAGAAGAGCACTGGAATACGCTGCCAGTCATGATATCACCGTCTTTATTCAGGCATTTGATCCCTGGCTCAGTGATGGCTGTGCCCATGAAGGTGCTGTCAGCACTCGACTGGGTTTAGCCGGTATCCCCATAAGTGCTGAGACCATTGCCATTGCAAGAGATTTGCAACTGATTGAACTCACAGGAGCAAAAGCTCATTTTTGCCAACTGTCCAGTGCCAAAGCGGTACAATTGATTCATCAGGCTCAGGAAGATGGCTTGCCGGTCACAGCCGATGTCACCGCACATCACTTACATTTAACAGAAATGGATATTGGTTATTTTGACAGCAACTGCCATGTTATCCCCCCATTAAGAACCCAAAGAGATCAGGATGCCTTACGCCGCGGCTTAAAATCAGGTGTCATCAGCAATATTGTTTCTGATCATCAGCCACATGGCAGTGATGCCAAACTGGCCCCTTTCGCCGAAACAGAAGCCGGCATCAGTGGTGTGGAAACACTATTACCATTAGCATTAAAAATGATTGATGATCAGGTGATGCCGCTCAGTGATGTAATCGCCCGTCTCACATCACAACCTGCGGAAACACTTGGTCTCAAAGAAGGTACACTGAGTATTGGCAGTGACGCGGATATCTGTATTTTTGATCCCGAAGCCTATTGGGTTGTTGACCGTGAGAAATTCTTAAGTCAGGGACAAAACACACCGTTTCACAGCTGGGAGTTAAAAGGAAAAGTAAACTATACGTTCAAATCCGGTGAGATGGTTTTCTCAAGCCAGTAACTGGATACATTTAACATTTTAATTCACACGGACCGTGTGAATTAAAAAAACAGTGCCTCAAATAAAGTTCATCCGTATTACATTGGCTGCTTTAGCGAAGACCCAGGCCACCTAAGCCATTACCTTTGTCTTCACGTGTATCAGTAAAGCTGACGCCCTCAAGGGAAGAACCCATTGATTCAGAAGCTTCCTCATCACCCAGTTTAATCATTAAGCACAGATCATTGGGTGAATCGGCATGGTGCAGAGCATCTTCATAAGTAATCGCTTCATTTCGATACAAGTCATATAAAGCCTGATCAAAGGTTTGCATACCTTCTTCACGAGATTTTTTGATCACTTCTTTAAGTTTGTGAACTTCACCCTCTCGAATATAATCAGACATCAGAGGTGAGTTGATCATAATTTCAACAGCGGCTCTTCGGCCTTTACCATCAGGGGTCGGAATTAATTGCTGCGCCACAAATGCACGCATATTCAGTGATAAATCCATCAAAAGCTGTCGCTTACGCTCTTCAGGAAAGAAGTTGATTATTCGATCGATTGCCTGGTTAGCATTATTAGCGTGCAGAGTAGCCAGACATAAATGACCTGTTTCTGCAAAAGCAATAGCATGATCCATGGTTTCTCTGGTTCGAATTTCACCAATTAGAATGACATCAGGTGCCTGACGCAGAGTGTTTTTTAAGGCAACTTCAAATGAGTCCGTATCAATACCTACTTCGCGTTGCGTAACAATACAGCCATCATGATTATGAACAAATTCAATGAGATCTTCGATAGTAATAATATGCCCGCTGCCATTTTGATTGCGATAACCAATCATGGAAGCTAATGAAGTTGATTTACCCGAACCCGTTGCCCCGACAAAAATAATCAGACCCCGTTTGGTCATGGCCAAATCTTTAATAATTTCGGGTAGTTTCAGGTCTTTATAAGTTGGAATTGTGGTTTCAATTCGACGTAACACCATACCGACCTGATTACGCTGCATAAAGGCACTGACACGAAAACGCCCGACACCTGAGCGGCTTATGGCAAAGTTGCACTCATGTTCTTCTTCAAACTGAGCTCGTAGTTTATCACTCATAATGCCGGTCACAATCTGGTGTGCCTGGGTTGAATTCAGTGATTTTTTTGTGACGGGTGATATTTTCCCATTCACTTTCATGGATGGCGGGGTTCCTACTGTAATAAATAAGTCGGATGCCTTTTTATGCACCATTAATTTTAATAATGAATCAAAATCCATCTGTTTGTTACCTTTAAATTATAAAAAATCATCTTTATTAGCGGCATAGGTCATTGCATCAGCCTTAGAGATCATACCTTGGGATAATAACACCTTAAGATTTTGATCCAGTGTCTGCATACCAATATTCTGGCCGGTTTGAATGGCTGAATACATTTGTGCAATTTTAGCTTCACGGATCAGATTTCGAATCGCGGGTGTACCAATCATAATTTCATGAGCAGCAATACGTCCACCGCCATTTTTTTTCATCAGAGTCTGAGAAATTACTGCCCGTAATGATTCTGACAACATAGCACGTACCATGTCTTTTTCTGCTGCGGGAAAAACATCAATAATACGGTCAATGGTTTTAGCGGCAGAACTGGTATGCAGGGTACCAAAAACCAGGTGTCCTGTTTCTGCTGCGGTTAAGGCCAGTCGAATCGTTTCCAGATCACGCAGTTCCCCCACCAGAATAATATCCGGGTCTTCACGTAATGCGGAACGCAGCGCCTCATTAAAACCCAGTGTATCTCGATGCACCTCACGCTGATTAACCAGACATTTTTTACTCTCATGCACAAATTCGATGGGATCTTCTACAGTCAAAATGTGTTCGTAAATCGTGTCATTCAAGTGATCCATCATCGCCGCCAGGGTGGTAGACTTACCCGAGCCTGTAGGCCCCGTCACCAAAACAATGCCGCGTTTATTTTCACAAATATCTTTAAAAATCGCTGGAGTTCCCAACTCTTCTAGTGACAAAACATTGGAAGGAATGGTACGAAAAACAGCACCTGCGCCACGGTTTTGATTAAATGCATTGACCCTGAAACGCGCCAGGCCAGGCACTTCAAATGAGAAGTCAGTTTCCAGAAACTCTTCATAGTCCTTACGCTGCTTATCATTCATAATATCATACGCCATATCATGTACTTCACGGTGTTCTAATGGCGGCACATTAACCCGCCTGATATCACCATCTACCCTGATCATTGGGGGAAGCCCAGCAGACAGATGGAGATCTGAGGCATTATTTTTTGCACTAAAGGCTAGCAGTTCTGTTATATCCATGTTTTTTCACTATTCAATGTTAGAATTCTCTTTAAAAAGCATTTAAAAGACATTCTTGTTATAATTATCAAAAAATGATCAGCTGAGCTGCTCAAAACGCTCTATTATTTGCTCTAATAAACTCACTATAGTGATAAGTTTATGACAATTTTTAGTAGAACCAAAGATTAATATTCAGTATAGACCAAAATGAGCAATACATTAAACCGATTCGTTCACATTAATCAACGTATTGAGCAGGCACTGAGTCATAGTGGCCGCTCTGCAGACGATGCGATTACCCTGCTGGCTGTCAGTAAACGCCATTCTTTAGAAAAAATTCACGCCTTATATGAACTGGGGCAAAGACATTTTGGTGAAAGCTATCTGCAAGAAGCACTGACAAAAATAAATACATCGCCTTATTCAGATATTATCTGGCATTTCATTGGTCCGATACAGTCCAATAAAACCAAAGACATCGCACAAAATTTTCAATGGGTCCATTCAGTTGATCGAATAAAAATTGCTCGTCGATTAAGCGCGCAATCCCCTGACCATTCAAGCCCTTTAAATATTTGTCTGCAAATCAATATCAGTCAGGAAGTTCAGAAGTCAGGCTTTTCCAGTAGTGAAATCTATACCTTCATGGAAGAAATTATTAATTTACCCAACTTAGCCGTTCGAGGACTGATGGCTATTCCTGAACCCACCAATAATGTGACCCTGCAAAAGAAAGCATTTCATCAACTAAAAGAACTCATGACACAACTCAATAAGGAATTTAAACTTAACATGGATACGCTTTCCATGGGCATGTCCAATGATCTGGAGTCTGCTATTGCCGAAGGCGCTACCATTATTCGTGTCGGCACTGCACTTTTTGGTGCCAGAGAATATTAAGATCCTTAGTAACTATTCAGCATAAATTTAAAAAAAATTGAAAAAAAAAGCTTGACAGAAAAGTTATGTAATTTATTAAAACCGACATGTCTATGC
>JAHXHI010000275.1 GCA_025656775.1 gamma proteobacterium symbiont of Bathyaustriella thionipta | reverse complement strand
ATACTGCATAGACATGTCGGTTTTAATAAATTACATAACTTTTCTGTCAAGCTTTTTTTTCAATTTTTTTAAATTTATGCTGAATAGTTACGAATATTGTAATATATTAACTCTTGCTTTAGAAAGGCTAATAATAGAACTGTAGTAGAGTGCAGTTCCATTATTAAAATATTAAAACAGGCCTCGGGTCAGGAAACCATCAATCATCAGTACTTATAGAATTAACCCTGTTCCCAGTAAAGTGGAGTCAGTTATATGAGAAATAATATTCCATTGCTTGATGGCATTTAAATAAAACTCGAGAAGATTATTTGCTTATATAGGAAAAGTTTAGGATAGGTTAACGATTGTTGGTCAAACCAATTAAGGCAGGATATACTTCAAGTTGATTTATTAAATGTTTTAACTCTTCAGATGAAGCATTATCCCTTAATATATTGAGCTCTGATTGATATTCATCTAGTTTAATACTGGCATCACCATCAGATGTTGTCATTCGTTTGATTCGATAGTTATTCCATTGCTCAATCTCATGCATAAAAAGCGTCTCTGGATAATTTCGACAGCGATAGCGAAACAGCATTTCTTCCAGACGTTCATCTTCAAAATTAAGATCTAAATCCCCCAGTTCAGAAATGGCCGTTTTTCTGATCAGATTCATTTTATCTTTGTCTGCGGGTGAGAAAAATCCACCGGAGTATAAATTTTGATCAGGATCATTTGAAGGTGCTGCATAGGATTGTTTAAAGGCTTGCTGAACCCGCTCAGACAGAGTCTGGTCTGTTTTGAGCGTTACCAGATGTTGAGCACATTGCTCAAGGTTGATTGACCATCGCTTTATATTGTCTTGTGTTAATGTTTTTAGCGGTACTAAAACAGGGCACTTGTTTAAATGAATGGTTTTAAGCGGCAGGCGTTGCTCACCTTCAGTTAACTCTTCTGTTTTAGTAAAGGTCAGATGCTGAATCTGTTCAACACTCATCGTCAGTAAATCAGAGGGGTCTGAGTGCAGCTCATAAACGATTAAGGCATTTTTATTTTTAGCATCCACAGCAATGGGGACCACAATACCTGAGTGTCCCCGTTCAGCCGGAAACATTCCACTGATATGAACCAGAGGTGTTTGTTTTTGTAAGTTAAATAAGTCTTGAACTTTATGTTTGGAGCGATGTTCATAAATATATTGATAGAGGCGGGGCTGATGGGTTTTAACCAGACGGGCAACTTCAATGGTTGCCAGTACATCAGAAAGGGCATCATGTGCTGATTCATGGATAATATTATTTGCCTTACTTAACTCCTCCAGACGAAAACTGGTCTGACCATCATCACGCTTAGGCCAGTTGATGCCCTGTGGACGCAGTGCATTAGTCAGTCTTAACAGGTCAATAATATCCCAGCGTGAATTGCCATTTTTCCATTCCCTGGCATAGGGATCATAAAAATTACGGTATAAGGTATAACGAGTAAATTCATCATCAAAACGAAGATTATTGTAACCTACTGTGCAGGTGCCTGGTTGAGCAATTTCAGCGTGAATTCTGGCAATAAACTCTGCTTCGCTGAGTCCTTCTTTAAGTGCCAGCTGGGGGGAAATGCCGGTGACCATACAGGCTTGAGGATTGGGTAAAAAATCATCAGCAGGACGACAATAAATAACCAGAGGTTCACCAATAATATTGAGTTCTTCATCGGTTCGAATACCGGCAAACTGAACCGGACGATCCCGTTTAGGATCGATGCCAAAAGTTTCATAGTCATGCCAGTAGAGTGTATTTTTAGCGGGTGTTGAGGCAGTTTTAAAAGCCATGAGTTATTTCTTTTCTGATTTTTCTTGTTCAGCGAGTGCTTCTGCCCAGGGATCATCCTCTTCTGGTGCTGCTTCACTGTCAGTGTTACCGCTCTCGACTGAAGCCTGTTCAGCCAAAGCTTCTGCCCATGGGTCCTCCTCTTCTGTATCAGGCTCAGCTTCAGCATTAGCCTGTTCAGCCAGTGCATCAGCCCATGGATCCTCTTCCTCAGAAATGCTTGCTGAAGTTTCTTCCAGGTTGATAGCAGTAGATTCTTCTGAAGCACTAGTTACAGGGACATCTGAAGGAGCATTGTTGTTCTCAGCAATAGTTGCTTCACTCTCGTTTTGTGAAGAATCATCTTCCAGTGTGTCAAGGTCGACGTTTAGTTCATCATTGATACCCAGATTGACGGCCGTGGCATCATCTAATGTTGCATCTTTGTTGGCCAGATCAGCTGAGAAGGAGTCATCAGATTCGACTGAGTCAAAATCATCTTCTAAATTAAAACTCTCCATTTCATCATGATCGTCATCTGGCGACGGGGCAAGATCACTTGGATCAGTATTGGTATTTAAACGTTTGTCACGTAAATAGATGATAGCATCCAGAATTTTTTGTGAATTGGATTCCACTTCCTGACCGGTTTTTTTACCATGTTCTGTCATTAATGCGGTAATGGTTTCCAGCGCTTCAAATAAATGTTCGTTTAGCTCGGTATTTTTAAGGCGAAGTTCGGACAGTTCTTTTAAATGAGCTTCGTTGGATTCAGCTTGTTCTCGTGCAAGTATGGTGGCATTAGCTGTTTGTTCACTATTTGTGTCATCAGTGTCCGAGCTTTCTTCTGGTGCTGCTGTGACTGAAGCTGTAGGTCCGGCGCCACTGGTTTTAAGAAAAGTATTATTGGCCTCAATCAGATTATCCGGGTAGTCAAGCAGACGGTAGGTGTCACGGCGCAGATAAAGCGTTACAAATTCTTTAATGACTGATTTTTCATGATTATAGAGTTTTTCAGCCTGCTCATCTGTATTACCTTTAAAAGCAATGCCTTTTAAATGATTTTTTATCGAACCTATGCGTTCTTCTTTAGAACCTGTGTAATCACTGATAAGCTCATTAACGGCCTTAATATCTTTTCGTTTTGCTTTACTGTTAAATATAAATACAGCCACCAGGAGCAAAAAGAATACAACACTGGCTTCAGCGGTGAGGATAAACAACTTAGGAATTAACGCTTCCATTATTCGAGTTCTCCTGTGAGTTCTTCGTATGCCGCTTCACGACCTTGTTTCCATTTTCGATAACCAAACCACCCGCCAACACCGAAAATAATATTAGCGATAACAGCAATCATTATACCCATTAGCCAATCAGGTTCTTCAGCTTCTGTTTCAGTGATTGCCTGCACAGGTTCTTCGACTGGTTTCTCAATGCTGACAGAATCCTCTTTTATTGAAGCTGTTTCATCTGTGATTAGTTGATTAGGGGTTAATATCAAGTTATCAAATTGGGGTAGATTAAGTTGTATAGGATGGGAAGTATAATCCACAGGGCGGCCGGTACGTGTTTTAGTGAGCATATGAATAATGACGTGATAATCTTTGTCTGGATCAAGAATATCACTTTCATATGACCATTCAAGCACATTTGGGTTTATTTGTTGTAATGTGATTGCTTGAGCAGAATCCTCATTTTCAACTAAATCGCCTTCTACCAAAAGAGCGCTCATCTTCATTGTTCTGGGATTAACGAACTCAATATTGGGTGTTACTAAAATCTGGTGATAGTTTGTATTATTCTTTTGTATCTGTTCGGCACGGGTATTAATAAGTTTGGTGTCATGTATTATGACGGAATAATTAATTTCACGTTGAAAAGTTTCGGTATTTGCCTGAAAAGTAAATTGATTCTTACCCAACTCCAGAGTTTTTTTAATCTGTACATTAAACAATCCATCATGGGCCTTGGTATCGCCGCGTAAACCATTATCATGTAAGAACCAACGTTTCTTATTCGGTTCTTTTTGTTTTGCAGACATGGAAATAAATTGTAAAAAATTGTCATCAGTTATTTTATTATTATTATCGCTCATAAAAAGTCCGACATTAAGTGTTTCACCTGAAAATAAATTATTAGGGATACGGTTCGTTTGAATTTGAAGGTTAGTCACTACTAAAACACGATTGTCAGGATCAGTCTGTGCATTGATAGACCATTCGCCAACCTTTGGGCGAGTGATAGTGATCAGGTCATAATTTTTTTCTGATTGCCATTTAGCATAAGCGGGGGAATTTTTTTTCTGGTATTGAGTCTGATCAGGTTCGATCACTTCTGTGGGCCGGGCATGTTGCGGTTTAAATACTAATAGCGTTAATTCAAGAATTGATTCATCCACTAAAAATTTATTATCGACCAGTGGAACGCTATCGGGTTTGGTTGTTTTCTCAAATAAACGCAGAAAAATACGTTCTAATTGCTCTGCGCTATCCGTTTGTTCAAAACCACCATCAGTTTTTGTTGAAAGTTGTTGTAAAAATTCATGATCCGCATTTTTTGATAAGGCAATCGTATGAATATTGGCTCCCGTTTGTTGAATTTTTGGCAAGAGATCGTTAAGAATTCGAGTGCGTTCCTGTGTGTTTTTTGTTTTATCTTTACCGATATCTATCATGCCGTCGGTTAGAAGGATGATGCTGCGTTGATTGAGTTTAGAGGGGTTCCCCCCCCAATCAGCAACAGCCGCTTCCAGTGCAACGCCTATGTTGGTGAAGAGATCTCTGGAATGAATTTTTTTACTTGCCTGACGGGCGCTTTTTTTCCATTTTTCATTGGCCAGGCCAGGTGCGACTATTGACTCGGCTTTAGTGCCGAAATTCCACACAGCCGCACTTGTATCAGGAGGTAATAAGCCCACTAATAAGCGTAGTGCAGGTAAACGCAGGTTTTTAGGATCATTTTTTTTCATGCTGCCGGATACATCGATTAATACCCGTATATCATTACTTTGAGGCTGTGATTCAACAGCGTCAGCACTCCATGCAAAATTCCACATAAGAGTAGGCATTGTAAAACAAATAATTAAAAATAGTGACTTGATTTTATCGGCTGATATTTTTTTTGCTGATGCAAATATTACACGCATGCCAAACCCTAATGTCTGTAAAATGACTCTGATTGTTGATTCAGTACGAACTTAATTGCGTACTATTATCCTCTATATCGGCTAAAGACTCAAAAGCTTAACTTTAAATAAGTCTATTCAGATAAACAAGTAGTGATAAGGCTTTTTCAATAAGCAAATGATATGATATCGTAGGTTCTTCTGATGCTAAATTGTCATTAATTTTCTTAACCTGGCTCAATCACAATAATTTATTTTTCAAGAAATAATGACGAATACGTCGAACAAGGCTAAAATAGTAAATTATTAAACTAGTAATGGTAAATCTGGCTATGAAACGAGTAGTTGTGACGGGAATGGGCATAGTTTCATGCCTGGGTAATGATAAACAGGCGGTTTTAGAGTCCCTTCGCAGTGGCAAATCAGGTATTCAGTTCAAAGATGAATATAAAGAAGTCGGTATGCGTAGTCATATCGCAGGAAGTATTCATATTGATATAGATGAATTTATTGACCGTAAGGTAAAGCGCTTTATGGGGAATGCAGCTGCCTATGCCTATATTTCAATGCAGCAGGCAATTGCTGATTCAGGTTTGTCTGAAGATGACGTATCGAATGTCAGGACAGGATTAATTGCCGGTTCAGGCGGAGCTTCATCAGAAAACCAGGTACTCGCAGCTGATATTATGCGTGAAAAAGGGATTCGCCGAGTGGGTCCTTATATGGTGCCAAGAACAATGGCAAGTACTGTTTCTGCTTGTCTGGCAACGCCTTTTAAAATTAAAGGAGTGAATTACTCTATTAGTTCTGCCTGTGCAACCAGTACGCATTGTATTGGTAATGCAGTTGAACAGATACAATTCGGTAAACAGGATATCGTTTTTGCAGGCGGCGGTGAAGAAGAACACTGGACTCTGAGTATGTTATTTGATGGTATGGGAGCATTATCCAGTAAATATAATGAGACCCCTGAAACTGCTTCAAGACCTTATGATTCTACTCGAGATGGCTTTGTTATTGCTGGCGGCGGCGGAATGCTTGTACTTGAAGAATTAGAACATGCTAAAGCCAGAGGCGCTAAAATCTATGCAGAAGTGACGGGTTATGGTGCAACTTCTGATGGTATGGATATGGTCGCGCCATCCGGTGAAGGCGCTGTGCGTTGTATGCAGCAGGCCTTAAGTACGGTGAAAGATCCGGTTGATTATATTAATACCCATGGAACCAGTACACCAGTGGGTGATCTTAAAGAAATTCAGGCCATTCGTGAAGTGTATTCTTCCTTAAGTCAGAAAGTACCGCCATTAAGTTCAACTAAATCATTAACAGGGCATTCCCTGGGTGCTGCAGGTGTTCATGAAGCGATATACAGCTTGTTGATGATGGAACATAATTTTATAACCGCTTCTGCCAATGCCAATATTGACGCAATGGATGAAGCAGTCTCTGATATGCCCATTGTGACAACAATAATGGATGAGCAGCAACTTAATACTATCATGACCAATAATTTTGGCTTTGGCGGTACGAATGCCTGTCTGGTCATGCAGAAGTATAATCAGGGATAACCAATGGATGGTTCTAAGGCAGCAATCCTCATTGTTGATGACGAACCGTTCAATCTTGACATTATTAAAGAATATTTAGACGACGAAAATTATATTCTTTTCACGGCAAAAAATGGAGAAGATGCCTGGAAGCAATTAAAGGAAAATCCAGATAAATTTGATGTCGTCTTACTTGATCGCATGATGCCTAAGCTTGACGGCATGCAAGTTCTGAAAAGAATTAAAGCCCACCAAAGACTTAAATCCATCCCCGTTATTTTACAAACAGCTAAATCCTCTCAGCAAGATATTATCGACGGTATGAACTCAGGTGCTTACTACTATCTGACGAAACCATTTAATGACGAAATGTTATGTTCAATTGTTAGCACTGCAGTTGAAGATAAAATGCGCTATAACATACTGACAATGGAACTTGAAGAAAGTGTCAGGGGGCTGGCAACCCTGCAAAATGCATACTTCGAATATCAGACACTTGATGAAGCCAATGATCTGGCAAAAGTGCTGGCTAATGCCTGTGCCCAGCCAGATAAAGTTGTTATAGGAATTTCAGAGTTGTTAATTAATGCTGTGGAACATGGTAATCTTAAAATCTGTTATGACGATAAATCACGTTTGATTGCCAAGGGTAAATGGATAGATGAAGTGAACAGTCGGTTGAAGTTAACCAGAAATAAAAATAAAAAAGTACGAGTTAGTTTTAAAAGGGAAAGTCACATAAACAGGATCTTAATTGAAGATGAAGGGACCGGCTTTGAGTGGCAAAATTTTCTTGAGCTCGATCCCAAAAGGGCATTTGATTCTCATGGCCGCGGTATTGCAATGGCTAGAATATCGAGTCTTGATGAGATAAATTTTCAAGGCGGCGGGAATAAAGTTGAAATAATTGTTCAAGCTGGCGGTACGGAACAAAAATAATGACTGAGCTAGTCACTGAGTCACTTATTTTTACACCCTTTTATTCTTACAGAGCTGGCTTGTTTTCTGCTTCTGCCTCTGCTTTTTCTTGTTGTACGGCTTTGATTGTTTGTTTTATTTTTACTTCAAGTTCTGAATGATTAAACGGCTTGGTTACATAATCATGCCCTCCTGCTTCATGTCCTTTTATCTTATCCTCCAATGTACCGCGGGCAGAAACAAAAATAACCGGGATATCACGAATATGCTCAATTTTTTTTAATTCACGGCAGGTATCATAACCATCGATACCCTGCATAGAAACATCCAGAAGAATGAGGTCAGGTTGTATATTGACTATATTTTGCAGGCATTCTTCACCAGAAGAGACCAATGAAACTTCAAAGTTTGAACTGAAAAGCTCCTCTACAATAGCCTGATTAATGGGTTCATCATCAACAGATAAAATTTTATACATAATAGGGTGCTTTTTGATAAATGATTAATTCCTTAATGAAATGATAGGCCAATTATGCTTATTTGCATAGCTCTTGAGCTTATCATCAGGATCAACGGCAACAGGATAAGTTACTTTAAGTAATAAAGGAAGATCATTAACTGAGTCACTATAAAAATGGCTATTCTCTAAAGAATAGTTATTTTCTTGCATCCACTGTGACAAACGTTCAACTTTACCATCCTGAAAGCATGGAGTACCTGCTACTTTTCCAGTATAGGCATTGTTTTTTTTCTCTGGCATTGTGGCAATAATATCATTCACACCCAGCTTTTTAGCTATCGGAGCTGTGACAAAATGGTTTGTAGCTGTAATGATTAATAAATAATCATTATTGAGACGATGCTTGGCAAGTAATTCTTCAGCTTTAAGCAACCAGATGGAATCAATTTTCTCTTGCATAAATTCATTATGCAATTGAGACAATTCAGTAATAGAATGTTGACTTAAAGGTGCCAGGCTGAATTCAAGAAATTCATAAATATCAAGTGTTCCAGCTTTATATTCGTCATAAAACCGTTGATTTTCCTGTTCATAAATAACTGCGTCAACCAGTTCTTTTTCAACTAAAAATTGTCCCCAAAGATAATCGCTATCACCACCTAGAAGTGTATTATCAAGATCAAATATTGCTAAATTCACTTATTCTACCTAAATTTCTATAAAAAGAGGTTGATTTTACCACTTTTCTTGAAAAAATCAGTGATATAATTTATTGTAATTTTGATGATTGCAAGGTTTTCAGTTAAATTTATTATAATGTTTTATTGTTTTACTCAAACGGTGTTTAATTTTGATTGATTCAGATGGCTACAGAGCAAATGTTGGCATCATCATTTTTAATGATGATGGTAAGCTGTTCTGGGCGCGCCGAATAGGTCAGGACGCCTGGCAATTTCCTCAGGGGGGAATTGCTTATGCTGAATCCCCTGAACAAGCTGTTTATCGTGAATTAGTTGAAGAAACAGGATTAACACAAAAAGATGTGCAAATTGTTGCGCAAACTGAAGGCTGGTTGCGTTATAACCTGCCGGAACATCTTGTTCGTCGTTACAAGCGTCCTATCTGTATTGGCCAAAAACAAAAATGGTTTATGCTTCGTTTGTTAACAAATGATGCAGCAGTTTCCCTTGATAAAAATAAACGACCAGAATTTGATGTATGGAAATGGACTGATTATTGGACACCACTAAGCGAGGTTATTTCATTTAAAAAGGATGTTTACAGGCAAGCGTTAGAATTTTTTGAACCGACATTGGATTTGCAAATAAAATAATTATTTAAGAGGAGGGATTAATTTATGTTGCAGACCTTGCGACGAATTGTTCAGGAAGTTAATTCAACCAGAGATCTGAGTCAGGTTCTAGAAATCATTGTTCGAAGAGTAAAAAAAGCAATTGAAGCCGATGTCTGTTCAATTTACCTGTTTGATAATGATGAAGCAAAATTTACCCTTATGGCAACAGATGGCCTGAATGAACAGCTCGTCGGGCAAGTTCATATGGAATCTAGTGCCGGATTGGTCAGTCTGGTTGCACAAAGAACTGATCCGCTTAACCTTGATGACGCTCAAGAACACCCTAGATTTGAGCTATTTACCGACTTAAACGAAGAACGCTTCCACAGTTTTACTGGAATACCTATTACTCACCATCGTGAAGTATTAGGCGTGTTAGTTGCTCAATCTGAATCACGTATTCGTTTTTCACATGATGTTGTTAATTTTCTGGTGACTATTGCTGCTCAATTAGCAGGCTCAATTATCAATGCGCAGGCGACCCGACAAACTCTCACCTTATCTAAACAAACTGATTCAAAGCAAAGTACTACTTTTATTCGTCAAGATCACCGACCTTTGACTGGGCAACCGGGTTCTCCTGGTATCGCTGTGGGTAGCGCTGTTTCAATTACCTCATCTTTTTCTCTAAACGCTGTACCTGACAGACCAGCAGAAAATATTGAAGATGAGATGATTGTATTCCGCATCGCATTAGAATCAGTTCGACAAGATATAAAATCCTTATCATCCCAGTTATTGTCAGACGGGTTGCCTACTGAAGATGTTGCCATCTTTGATGCTTATTTGCTGATGCTGGATTCCAATACCCTCATTGATAGTACCATGGAAAAAATCCAGGCTGGCAACTGGGCTGCAGGGGCTTTGCGAGAAACAATCTCAGAACATATAAAGTTATTTGGTGAAATGGATAACCCCTATCTTCAAGAGCGTGTTAAAGATATAAGAGATTTAGGACAATGTATTTTTAATCAGATGCATGGCATTAATGAGCTTCCACTTAAAAAACTTTCTAAAGACACTATTATTGTTGCAGAAGATATTTCGGCAACGCTTCTCGCTGATATCGAAAAAACAAATATCTCAGGAATTGTTCTCAAAAATGGTTCAAGAACTTCCCATGTTGCGATTTTGGCAAGGGCTATGGGGATTCCAACTGTAGTTGGTGTTAATGAATTACCTGTAATGCAACTGGATGGCAACCAGCTGGTTGCTGATGGCTATAATGGTAAAGTCTATATTTCACCGCCAGATAATATCATTAAAGAATACTCTCGTTTAATTTCTCAAGAAGAAGAACTCTCTCAGGAATTAAGGGAGTTATCAGATAAGCCTGCAACGACCATAGATGAAGTTACTATACCTCTTTATGCTAATAGTGGTTTAGTGGCAGATATTACCCCGACAAAAGAAAGTGGTGCGGAAGGTATAGGCCTTTATCGGACAGAATATCCTTTTATGATCCGACAGCGTTTTCCTGGCGAAGAAGAACAAAGTAAAATTTATCGAGAAGTCATGGCGTCTTTAGCACCGAGACCTGTTGTGTTAAGAACGCTCGATATTGGAGGTGATAAGTCTCTGAGTTATTTCCCTATTGAAGAGGATAATCCGTTTCTCGGCTGGCGTGGAATTCGGGTAACACTGGATCACCCTGAAATTTTTATGATTCAATTACGTGCAATGCTTATTGCCAGTGTCGGATTGGATAATTTAAACATTTTATTTCCCATGGTTAGTAAGGTGAGTGAAGTAGAAGATGCAATTAATTTGCTGGAACGTGCGTATCAGGAGTTATTAGCTGAAGGATATAATGTAGAAATGCCCAAAGTGGGTGTAATGGTTGAAGTGCCTTCAGTTGTTTTTCAAATGAGGCGAATTGCATCCATGGTTGATTTTATTTCGATTGGCACAAATGACCTCATACAATATCTGATGGCAGTGGATAGAAATAACGCCAATGTTGCCGATCTTTATGAATCATTGAATCCAGCAGTACTGACAGCAATTAAACAAGTAATAGATCAGGCACACCAAGAAAATGTCCCCGTCAGTGTTTGTGGTGAAATGGCTGGTGATCCACTGGCAGCAATTCTATTACTGGGGATGTCAATTGATTCCTTAAGTACCAGTGTGGCATCACTGCCCAGAATTAAATGGATGATTAGAAATTATTCATTTCATGAAGCCAAAGGGCTGGTGGATAAAGCATTAACAATGAAAAATGCCTATGTTATAAAAAGTATGTTGACAAGCAGTATGGAAAAGAAAGGATTAGGCGGGCTAATTCGAGCCGGTCGTTAACTATCCTTGTGATTTATCGCTTACTTTGTATGTCTTCTACCGGGTAGATTTACGACCATATCTGGACAAATAAGAAACCAGGAACTATTATTATCAAGCACTTAAAAAATATTAAATAAATAATACCAATTAATTTTTAAAAAGTGTTGACGGCAGTTAAATACTGCGTATAATACACCACTCATTCAACGGCACTCTTAGTTAAGGCTTAGGAAAA
>JAHXHI010000053.1 GCA_025656775.1 gamma proteobacterium symbiont of Bathyaustriella thionipta | reverse complement strand
CATTGGTGAGCCTCATAGTGAATTGATGAGATTGATTATGAGGTAGGGAAAACTTTTTTGAAATAACGGTAGTTGCTTAAGCGCTTACTTTAAACGTAAAGTGGTTTTGGGTGCTTTGACTACTTTTGGGGTTTGCTCTCCCATAAGATGCCAGCGGGCAATAGTGTCCGATGACGGCAGTTTTTTTACCGGAGGTTTAATCGATTTGGCGGGAACCTCTTGAACAGACTCAGGTTGAGTTGTAATGCTCTGGTAGAAATCAAAGCCGTTAAAAGAAATTAAAGACAAAAGAATAAGAATTATCAATAAAACAAACAGTTTATTTAATAATAAATGATGTTTTACCATACGTACTTTATTTATTCCTATTTTAGACAATCAAACAAAGCAACTTGAATTAAGCGATAACGAACAATGAGTAATAAAATAGATTGAATATGAGATAATTATTCTTTGAGTAGACATTATTCATTATAAAATCGACTACCAGGCTGAGTATATAATAAATAATATAAGCGATAAAAAACCAATTACTCAAGCTTATGAAACATATTGCAGGTTTAAAATATAATTTTTTTCAACAAACTATACTTTAAACCGGAACGGTAATAAGAACAAGAAAGACACAGGCCAGAACAAATAAAGTCATCATTTTTCAACCCCTTTTTTATAAATTAGAACCTATTTATTATACAAAATAGCCATATAAAATAATTTTAAAGTCTTAAACAAATTAATTATGTGAACATTTTAGCAATATAAAAACAAATATAAATAAATGTCTAAAATAAGTACTGTGTCTCAATCATCCACATACGTATATTTTGTTAAAACTTCTATTAATCATAAATATAGCTCAGTATTCTATAATTTACAATAAAAAAACCATCTATCTTTATTTATTGTATCAGGCACGTTTCTGAATGATTAATTGTTTTAATTCTTCAATTTTATTATTTAACTCCTCTAGCGTAACCTGTTCATCAACATGCTCTTCTTCTCTTCTAATTCTTTCATGTTCTTCATTAAGTACATTGACAACAACACCAATTACCATATTTAAAAAGGCAAATGCGGTAAAAAAGATAAAAGTAAGATAATACAACCAGCTTAGCGGATAGACTGACATCGTTTCATACATCACATCCGTCCAATCTTCGAAAGTCATTACACGAAATAATGTTAACATTGAAATAGCAATATCATCCCAAAGAAGTGGATTAATAGCAGCAAAAAAAGTACTGCCAATCGCTGCGTAAATATAAAAAATAATGAACATCAAGGCGACAATATAGCCTAATTGAGGCAGAGCAATCAGCAACGAATTTAATAACATCTTTAACTCGGGAATAATAGAAACCATTCTCAAGACTCGAAAAATTCTAATCAAGCGGCCAATAATCGCTAATTCACTATCTTCAACAGGTATAAGACTGGTAATAACAATCAACGTATCAAAAATATTCCAGCCATGTTTAAAAAATTCTTTTTTATTTTTTTCACCTATAAAACGAATAATAATTTCTGTCAAAAAGAAAAATGTAATAAACCAATCCAATAAATGAACCACCCAAAGTGTGCCGGGAGAGATATCATAGGTCTTTGCACCGATAACTAATGCTGAAAAAATAATAATTGAAATAACAAAAAGTTCAAATAATTTATTACTGCGCAGTTTATCAAATTTTTGTTGTAAATTAGTAGCTTGCATAACTTGTGATTAAATCTTTTAAAAATATAATGAGTGAGGAAATGAGAGATTATCTTCTTGCTTGCTGCATCAGTGCTTTCATTTCTTTTACAGCAACAGGTAAGCCAATAAAAAGAGCCTGTGCAATAATAGCATGACCTATATTGAGCTCTTCAATATCCGATAAAGCCGCAATTGCCTGCACATTATGATAATGCAATCCATGACCGGCATTCACCTGCAACCCCAGAGATTTAGCATATAAAACACCTTCTTTAATCAGTTCAAACTCTTTTTTCTGAGCAGAGCCTTTAAAGTCAGCATAATGCCCTGTATGAATCTCGATAACCGGAGCATTGACTTGAACCGCAGCATCTATTTGTTTTTTATCTGCATCAATAAAAAGAGAGGTTCTTACCTCAGCTTCTTTTAATCGTTGACAGGCATCTGATATTTTCTCAATTTGTGAGGCAACATCCAAACCACCTTCAGTGGTTAACTCTTCACGTTTTTCAGGAACAAGACAACAATCTGATGGTTTTACTTTTTCTGCAACACTGAGCATTGCATCCGTTACTGCCATTTCCAGATTCATTCGGGTCTGTAGCACATCATTTATAAGATACACATCTCTTTCCTGAATATGACGCCGATCTTCTCTTAAATGTAAAGTGATGCTATCTGCACCAGCAAGTTCAACATCCATAGCGGCTTTAACAGGATCAGGATATCGAGTACCTCTAGCCTGTCTTAATGTAGCAATATGATCAATATTGACCCCCAGTAAAATGGATGGTGTAGTACTCAAGATTTTTTCCTCTTTATAGTTGGCGCAAAGATTGTAGTTGTGAATAAGAGACTCAATTTATGAACAGTAGAGCTGCTTGAACATCTCTCGACTTTTTAAAGGTTTATCACCTAATTGTCCCGCAAGCGCCCATTTTAATAGTTGTTTACTTTCATGCAAGGTTTTCTTATCACTTAACTTAAGATTATCTAAATTGTATAGAGTATGACCACTAATCAGACAAAAATTATCATCACAGGGTTTAATCATACTGGGGCCTGAATCCAAAATGTAATAATATTGCTTTTTTACATCAACAGGAACCCCCGTCTCCGTTTCATGACTGAGATTGAGGCCATAACCCAGAAATTCTAATAGTTTTAGTTCAAATAGTCTTAAGGGAATTTCATAATTAATCAAAGGTTGCTGACTATCCGATGTTGATAAATCAGGAGATAAAATTGTTAAAACATTATCATAAAGACTGAAAATTTCACTGCAATCCGTATGCGTGGGTAATAAACGCAGTAATAACTCATTGAGATAATAGGCGCAATACAATGATTTGCCAGACAACTTCCAGTTGACCGGGGTTGCTTCAACACTCTTAAGAATAAGAAGTTCTTGTTTTCCGGTCAGAGAAACGTTTAGTTTTTGAAAAGGTTGCAATAGAGCAAACTGACTTTGCTTTGAGTTTCTTCTTTTAACACCTTTAGCCACTGCATTGACTTTACCAAAACCACTTAGAAAAAAATTTACAATAAGACTGGAGTTTTTGTAGTTGTAATAGTGAAGCACAACAGCAGATTTGTTATCCAGATTTATTCTAGAGTTGATCATCATCTGATAAATTAAAGTAGCCCAGACTTTTTAATGCCCTTTCATCATCCGACCAGCCATCTTTAACTTTAACCCATAGCTTTAAAAATACTTTTTTATCATACAAGCGTTCCATTGATAAACGAGCCTGTTTACCAATTTCTTTAAGCTGCTGACCTTTATTACCAATAATAATACTTTTTTGATTACTGCGTTCAACCCAGATAATACCCGATATTTTTATTATGGATTCTTCCTCTTCAAAAGCCTCAACTTCCACTGCAACCGCATAGGGTAATTCTTGCCCTAATAAACGCATAAGCTTTTCACGAATTAATTCTGAAGCAAGAAAGCGATCCGTTTTATCGGTAATTTGTTCCTCAGGAAAATAAGCAGGTGATAAATGTAAATGTGCTTCAATATGTTGTTCAAGTTCAGCAATATTACTGCCTTTGGCTGCGGAGACAGGAACAATATGACTAAAAGTCAAACGTTTACTCAGATCATCAATGAAGGGTAACAATACTTCCTTGTTATTAATTTTATCAATCTTATTCATCGCAAGAATAATGGGCTGCTGACATTTTTCCAGTAACTCAATAGCATATTCATCTTCTTCCGTCAGCTTAATACCATCGACAACAAAGACAATAACATCAACATCCTGCAGGGTGGTCATGGCTTCTTTGTTCATATAACTATGCATTGCACCTTTATATTTCTGATGAAGCCCTGGAGTATCAATATAAACAGCCTGGGCCGTCAGTGTCGTTTTTATACCTAAGAGACGATGCCGGGTAGTCTGAGGTTTTTTTGAGGTAATACTAAGATGGAAACCAAGTATATAATTCAATAATGTTGATTTGCCAACATTGGGACGGCCAATAATGGCCACATAACCACTTCGGTAATTATCAGGAAAATCAGTCATTGTCATAATATAAGAATTTTAGTTAGGATTGGATTATAAACAGCTAATTACTGCTTAAGTTGAATTTTCTCAAGCATAAGCTCAGCGCTTTTTTGTTCAGTCGCACGTCGACTATTTCCTTCTGAAGTAATACTAAGGTTCAGTTCTTTGACATGACAATCTACCTGAAAAATTTGAGCATGTTCTTTACCATTTATAGAAATCACATTATATTGCGGTAAATCCAGTTTCTGAGCTTGAAGATATTCTTGCAAACGTGTTTTGGGATCCTTTAAATCAAGTGATTTAATATTATCCAGTCTGTCTTTATACCAGGATAAGATACAGATTCTGGCCTGTTCAATACCAGAATCTAATGTGATGGCACCAATAATTGCTTCCATTGCATCAGCCAATATTGATGCACGACGAAAACCACCACTTTTTAATTCCCCGCCACCAAGCTTAAGATATTGTCCAACCCCGAATTGACGTGCAATACTTGCCAGAGTATCGCCTTTTACCAGTAGTGAACGATATCGGCTTAAATTGCCTTCATTTTCATCACCAAAACGAATATAGAGTTCTTCAGCCATCACATAACCGATCACTGAATCACCAAGAAATTCCATACGCTCGTTATTATTTTTTCCAATACTGCGATGACTTAGTGCAATCTCCAGTAAACTCAAATTATGGAAAGTATAACCCAGTTTGTTACAAAGGCTATTTAGGTTAGTATTCAATTACGAACCAGTTCAACAGATTTATCTCGTTCAATGAGAATATACACATTTCCCATAAACTTAATCTTATCATCGTATTCCAGATAAATAGTGACTACATTGTTTTCTTTAACAATATCAAAATCATCCCGGGTTAAATTATCAACCTGATTAACTATCATACGGTTTTCAACTAATTTCCAGATATCTCTTTTGGATTTTTGCGTTATTCCAGGTTCTTCTTTTAACGATTCTAATATTCTATTGGTTGTATGATTGCTAATCACAGCAGGTGTAACCACCATAGCAAGATAAGCAAAGAAGAAAAAGATAACGATTACAACTAACCACCCAACTAATGTAAAACCTTTTTGCTGTTTGTATTTAAAGCCCTGTTTTAACATTTTAAAGCCCTTTATCTGAACAATATTTTATAATTAATTTTTAACAGTATAGTTAATTCAAAAGCTTAATCAATTGAATTACCAATACGTTCCCAGAAAAGTCCCTGACCAACATCCCAATTAAACCAGATCATGAAGGCCTTGCCAACCAGATTGCCCTCTGGAACAAGCCCCCAAAAGCGACTATCGTGACTTTCATCACGATTATCTCCCATAACAAAGTAGTGCCCTTCAGGAACAACGAGATCAATATGACCCTGTTTATAAAAATCAGAAAAATACATATGGCTCAAGTCAGGCTTTTGAGGAACCAGAAGAATATTATGTTCGATGCCAAGTAGATTCTCTTTTTTAAACGAGGAGCCCGTCATTTTTTTACCTGAGCCTTCACCTTGATAAGAACCTAACAGGTCCTGTGACATTGCTTTGCCATTAATATAGAGTAGTTTATTTTTATAAACCACGTGGTCACCAGGTACACCAATGACTCGTTTAATAAAGTTAATAGCAGGATTAACAGGATATCTGAAGACTGCAACATCACCATTTTTTGGCTTTCCTGAATCAATAATTTCTGTATTGAGAACTGGTAGTCTCACACCATAACTGAATTTATTAACGAGAATGAAATCTCCTACCCATAAATTAGGCATCATTGACTGTGATGGAATACGAAAGGGTTCAAAAATAAAAGAGCGTAGAATCAATACGATAAAAAAAACTGGAAACAATGATTTTGCATAATCAACGATTATCGGATCCGCTAATAAACCGTCACGTTCCTGATCAGTAATCTCTTTACCCTTGCGTTCAATTTCTGCAAATTGTTTTTTATGACGCTCTTTTTCCCATAAAAACTTATCCATTAGCCAGATAATACCGGATACAAAGGTCAAAACAACAAGCACTAATGCAATATCAAAATCCATTCTGTAATCTCTTTTTCTTTTTAAATACTTTTAATTAAGCTGATTAAAATAACGTAAACTGGAAAGTTAATCCTTACCGATATGAAGCACCGCAAGGAAAGCTTCTTGTGGTATTTCAACACTGCCCACCTGTTTCATGCGTTTCTTACCTGCTTTTTGTTTTTCTAATAGTTTTCTCTTACGACTCACATCACCACCATAACATTTAGCGGTCACATTTTTTCTCAATGCCTTAACATTGGTTCTGGCAATCACTTTTGAGCCGATAGCAGCCTGGATGGCCACGTCAAACATTTGCCTTTGGATAAGTTCTTTCATTTTTTCAGTTAATTCACGACCACGACTTAAGGCAAAATTTTCATGAATAATAAGCGATAATGCATCAACAGGCTCACCATTAATCAGAATATCCATTTTAACCAGCTTTGAAGTTTCAAAGCGATCAAAATGATATTCCAATGATGCAAAACCACGGCTGACTGACTTTAAACGATCAAAGAAATCCAGTACAACTTCATTCATCGGCATCTCAAAGGTCATACTGACCTGATTACCGATATATTGCATTTTTTTCTGAACACCACGCTTCTCAATACAAAGCCCGATCACATTACCCACATATTCATGAGGTAATAAGATATTGGCAATAATGATAGGTTCACGAATTTCTTCAATAGTTGAGCGTTCAGGTAAGGCCGCAGGATTATCAACCTGAATGGTCTCACCCCTGGTGGTTAAGACCTGAAAAATAACAGTCGGTGCAGTAGTGATTAAATCCAGCTCATATTCACGTTCAAGCCGTTCCTGAATAATTTCCATGTGCAGCATGCCAAGAAAGCCGCAGCGAAATCCAAACCCTAAAGCCTGAGAAACTTCAGGCTCAAAGAAAAGTGCCGCATCATTCAGTTTTAATTTGGACAATGCTTCACGTAAATTTTCATAATCATCGGAGCTAACAGGAAAAAGACCCGCAAAAACACGTGGTTGAACTTCTTTAAAGCCTTCTAACGGTTCATCACACGGATGGTGAGAGGTGGTAAGTGTGTCGCCAACAGGTGCGCCGTAGATGTCTTTGATACCAGCAATTACATAGCCTACTTCACCCGCAGTCAGAAAATCCTTGCTCTCTCTTTTAGGCGTAAAAATTCCAACACCATCAACAATATGTGAACGACCGGTAGACATAACCAGCATTTTATCTTTCCGTTTAAGTGTACCCTGCATCACACGAACAAGAGAGACAACACCTAAATAAGAATCAAACCATGAATCAATAATTAATGCTTTTAAGGGTGCATTCCTATCACCGACGGGTGCCGGTATGTGTTTTATCAGATATTCCAGTAATTCCTCAACACCTTCACCTGTTTTAGCACTACAATGCGGCGCTTCAATGGCATCAAGACCAATAACTTCTTCAATTTCAGTAATAACCCGATCAGGATCCGCCGCAGGTAAATCAATTTTATTGAGTACCGGTAAAACTTCCAGGCCCTGCTCAATGGCTGTATAACAATTCGCAACACTCTGTGCTTCAACACCTTGTGAAGCATCAACAACTAATAACGCGCCGTCACAAGCTGCCAGGGAGCGTGATACTTCATAGGAAAAGTCAACATGTCCCGGAGTATCAATGAAGTTCAACTGATAAGTATGACCATCTTTAGCATGATAATCTAAAGAGACACTCTGAGCCTTAATTGTGATACCTCGCTCACGCTCAATATCCATAGAATCAAGTACTTGTGCCTGCATTTCACGATCGCTTAAGCCACCACAAATCTGAATTATCCGATCTGCCAGGGTGGATTTCCCATGATCAATATGGGCGATAATTGAAAAATTTCGTATATACTCTAGTTCAGCCACTCAATCTCCAGAAGATCATATCTTATGATAAAAGTTTATTGTTACAAAACAGGCCGTGAATGATAACAAATAACAAGACAAAAGTAGAGCATCTATTAGTGCAAATTCAATGATATATCAACAGATACATCCTGTTTTGAATAAAATGGTTCTAATTACTTATTTTTTAGAATCAACGGCAAGAGCCTGCTCAAAAGTGACTTTGTCAAAAAAATAATGGCAGATTTCATTTTCATTCTGATCGGTAAGAACGGGTATTAATAAACCGTATTTTTCCTGTAAGACTAAATCCTTGTCAATATTAATCAGATCAATAGAAATATTATGAGTTGTTTCATAGAGGTGTATTAATTGATACATGTCTTCACATAAATGACATCCATCTCGATAAAAAAATTTAAAATGATTCAAGATAAGAGCTTCTTTGGATTTTCGAGGCGTTTAAGGGAAATAAATTTAAGAAGGTAATACCGATTTGAGCAGCCATTCTTTTTCAGGTAATTTCTTGATGATTCTTGGTTCAAACTGATTTTTAATAGTGTTTTTCTGTGCAAACTGATGAGAGAAAGAAAGTCCCAGAAGAAGACCTGAAACTGAAGCAATCACAGCAAACAAGTCGGTACCCTCAGGCCACCAGAGTTTTGCCGCATAAACCGCTATTCCTCCAAAAACAATCATAATAATAAGCGGTAATAAATACATCAAAAAAGAGCCGCCAAGCAATGCTGATTCTTCCAGACCAATCACCACTCGATCTCCTTCTTTAAGATCACTATAGTTATTTAAAGACATTTCATCAATAATATTTAAACAACGAACATAGGCCATTTTGTTGCCTAAAACTTTAGATAAAACATGTGTACCACAACCATTTTTTACCGAACAATGACCGCAGCTGGATTGGCGCTGGGTATTAACCCAGACATATTTTCCTTCATTATTAATAACGGTTGCCTGTTCTTCAATCATTTGCTGGCTCTTTAACAGCTTTAAGAAAACGTAATGCACTGGCAATAGGAATCGCACCAATTACTGTTATTTGATGTTCATCAATGGTATTACCAGCGACATTGACTGGTCCTAATTTTACCACACCATTAACTGACCGTTTTATTTGTCCTGTTTCTTCAATAAAAATTGACACCGATGATATGCCGTCGCTTAATTGAAACTGATAGGCACGTCTTTTACCTTCATTAATAATTCCTTTGCGATAGGAAACCGGTTCATATCCATCAGGGATTTTATCAATATTAAAATGCTGCTTGAATACAGAAGATATTTCCTGGAATTCTTCTAAACATGATTTTAAATCTTTTGATGTATCAGAACTGGAAGATACCTCTGAACTAGAGTTAAATTTTATGTCTGTAAAAAGGTATTGTTCAACAATTTTGTCTTTATGATCAATTAACTGGTATCTTAATAAGGTGCCAGTCTCAGGTTCAAACCATAATTTATAGCCATATCGATAAGGATCTTTTGCCTTGATTGACAAACCTATTGCAGGAATTCCTGCAACCGTACGAGTATCGCTTAATATAAAATTATAGCTTTTTTTCAAATATTCATAGTGGTTGTTAATACGAAATGGAAAACTGGATGACACCGCATGAAATTGGTAAGGCCAACCATTATCAAGGCTGCAATAGTGATTGACTAACACTCTTTTACTTTGTTTTTGATTACTATCAAGCGGTATAAATTCTTCTACAATTTCACCCTCTGCATTGATATCTCTATTCACTTTTATCGTTTGTAAGGAATCTTCAAAAAAATAGACAAAAGTACCATTAAATAATTGCCTGGCACCATTTTGTACAAATTTTTTCAGCAGTTGTTCAACTGAATTATTTTTTGATTGAACATTCTTTAGCTGCAAACTTGAAAGAACAGACGATTTTACAACTGAATCATTATTTTTAAAATCAGAACCATAAGCCAATGATGCGGATAGAAAAACAGGAACAAGCAAAGATAAAAGTAACCAATATTTAAAGTTCCAACCTGTTAGTTTCATGGGTAGAATTGACGCTTTGTTGACCATTTTGTGTTTACTAAACCTTTACCATATTTTGTAAATATTATCTGTCTTATTTAATCACTAATTTGATAAGTAGCGGTGCGTATTTGAGGTCGAAGGTTATAAGCAGCCCGATGTTTTTCATGCTCATTAACATATTGCCGAACTTGCTGAGATAAAGCAGGATCTGCTTCTATCCAATGGTATTGCTGTTTCAAATCATTATTAGTTATCTGAACGGTTTTCGATAATTCAGTGCCTGTAGAAACATAAGAAGCGGGTAACTCAGCAACAGATTGAATCAATGATGGATTTTTATTAGCCAATGCAAGCTGATTTAAAGAAGAGTTGGTTTGATTTGTACTGACAAGGGAGTTATCAGTCATATTAGGTGTAATACCAGGTTCTGAATCAAGTCCCTGTAAAGTGAAAAGCGTTACAAACATCACCGAGGCGGCAATAGAAATACCGCTCAGCATTCGATTCTCAAAAAAGCGGTTAAACCCACTGCTCCTGGAAACATCTTCAGTCTTTAGCGATTGCAGAGAAACGGCATCATCAACAAAATGGCCTGGCAAATCATCCAGAGCAAGAGAAATATTATCTCTAAGCTTAGTCTCTAAAATACTTGTCTGAACCTGCTCCTGTAAATATTCATTCATTAATTGTAATCGAATATATTGCTCTTTATACGCAGAATCATTGAGTAATGCATCTACAATCTGGCTTGTTTCATTATCAGATTGTTCCGCATCAATAAATGCTGACAAGCTTTCATGTTTATGTTGATCTTTATTTTGCTGTTTTTGGATAGACATAATTATCTCATCGACTAAAAAATAAATTTTTATAAAAAATAAAAACCAGAATAAATGATTTTATCTGGCTTAAAGTAAATTTTTTATCTCATTATCAATTGTTTCTCTAGCTCTAAAAATCCTGGAACGCACCGTACCCACAGGACAATCCATCACATTGGCTATTTCATCATAACTCATTGCTTCAAATTCACGTAAAGTTATGGCAACCTTTAATTCTTCAGGCAGACTGGAAATAGCACTGTCAATTGCATCTTTAACTTGTTGTCTTGCTAAATTGGCTTCTGGGGTCGTGTTATCATGCATGGCACTCCCACCATCATAATACTCAGCATCATTAGCATCCACATCAGAACGCGGCGGGCGCCTGCTTTGTGCTGTTAAATAATTTTTTGACGTATTAATCGCAATTCGATAAAGCCAGGTATAAAAGGCACTATCACCTCTAAATCTTGGCAGTGCTTTATAGGCCTTAATAAATGATTCTTGTACTACATCCAAAACATCATCTTTATCATGGACATAAGGTAACACTAACTTGGCCAGTTTATGCTGATATTTTATCACTAAAAGATCAAATGCACTTTTATCACCCCGTTGTACCCTTCTTACAATCTCCAGATCAATTTTGTTTTGCGATTCATTATCGCTCATTTGTTTCCCATCACAACATTGGATTTTTATTGAAATTTCATTAGATATGATTATGCAATCTTATACGTAACTATTCAGCATAAATTTAAAAAAAATTGAAAAAAAAAGCTTGACAGAAAAGTTATGTAATTTATTAAAACCGACATGTCTATG
>JAHXHI010000408.1 GCA_025656775.1 gamma proteobacterium symbiont of Bathyaustriella thionipta | reverse complement strand
TTGCATTTTATCCGGCCGTTTATTTCAGTTTTTCTTCCTGTTTTTATAATAATATCAATTGCTTGGAATAAACGGATGGACACTAATTAACCTGACTTTATTATAGTCTTGATTTTGTATTTAAACCAGTCACAATTCTCAAGGTATATTATAAATATCAATATGATAGAAACAACGCTCAATGATTTAGCTGATTTTTGTATTAAAAGTAAGCAATTAATAGCCACTGCAGAATCTTGTACTGGAGGGCTGGTTGCCAAGCTTATTACTGACTGTGCAGGTAGTTCACAGTGGTTTGAACGGGGTTTTGTTACCTATAGCAACCTCTCTAAGGAACAGATGTTAGGGCTTGATGAGCAGCTGATAAATGACAACGGGGCTGTGAGTGAAGCCGTTGCAGAAGCAATGGCCAGGGGCGTATTAGAACACTCTCAGGCTCACTACGCCTTATCTGTCACCGGCATTGCCGGGCCTGCTGGAGGCACTGAAACAAAACCGGTCGGTACTGTTTGTTTTGCCTGGGCTTATTATGATTTAGTGGCTGAAAATTTGGCCATGGAAAAAATAAATTGTATCACCATGACACAGTATTTTTCAGGTGATCGGCAGGCAGTGAGAACGCAATCTGCACATTTTTCTTTACACAAACTTGATGAAATAATTAAACAGATTTCAGTCTGATTAACTATTTCTTGACCCACCTCGAAAGACTTCTTATAATTGTTGTACAAATATCAATAATTGCACAATAATAAATTATCGATACGGTAGAATTAAAAGACAGTTAACTCTAAGCATAGAATACAGGCGTAAAATATGGATGCAAATAAACAAAAAGCACTTGAAGCTGCAATCTCTCAAATTGATCGTCAATTTGGTAAAGGCTCCGTTATGCGTATGGGAGATGCGGGTGCCATTCAAATAGATTCAATTTCAACCGGTTCACTCGGTCTTGATGTTGCACTTGGCATCGGTGGTTTACCCAAAGGACGTGTCGTTGAGATCTATGGCCCTGAATCCTCGGGTAAAACCACATTAACACTACAAGTGATTGCCGCAGCGCAAAAAGCCGGCGGTACAGCGGCATTTGTTGATGCAGAACATGCTTTAGATCCTGTGTATGCCGAAAAACTGGGCGTCAATACAGATGACTTATTAGTTTCTCAGCCTGATACCGGTGAGCAAGCGCTGGAAATTACTGACATGTTAGTACGTTCAGGTGCTGTTGATGTACTTGTGATTGATTCGGTGGCTGCTTTGACACCCAAAGCCGAAATTGATGGTGAAATGGGTGATTCCCATATGGGGCTGCAGGCACGTTTAATGTCACAGGCATTGCGTAAGCTGACAGGTATTATTAAGCGTTCCAATACTCTGGTGATTTTTATTAACCAGATTCGTATGAAAATTGGTGTGATGTTTGGCTCACCTGAAACAACAACCGGCGGTAATGCGCTAAAATTTTATGCTTCAGTTCGTTTAGATATCCGCCGCATTGGTGCGATTAAAAAGGGTGATGAAATTCTGGGCAATGAAACCCGGGTTAAAGTGGTCAAAAATAAAGTGGCTCCGCCTTTTAAACAAACAGAATTTGATATCTTATATGGTGAGGGTATTTCCTATGAAGGCGAACTGATCTCTCTGGGGGTTAAAGAGGGTTTTGTTGATAAATCAGGTGCCTGGTATGCTTATAATGGCGATAAAATTGGTCAGGGTAAGGATAAAGCACGGAATTTCTTAAAAGAAAATCCTGATATCGCTGCTGAAATTGATGCAAAAATTCGGGAAAAATTATTACCTGAAATTAATACCTCAGGTTCAGATATAGCAGCAGAGCCTGAAGAAGCCTAGGCTATTTAAACTGGTTGGATTAGGCTGATTTTTGCCTTAATCTGGCCAGATTAGATCGAAGTTTTGTACATTGCTTCCTGTTCCAGCACAGTGTTTCCCCCACGCCCCAGACTTCAAATTAACCACTCACTTATTTTTTCATGAGATAAATCCAGTGATTGACATATCTATTTAAGTCGATATACTA
Organism: gamma proteobacterium symbiont of Bathyaustriella thionipta; assembly: GCA_025656775.1. Lineage (GTDB taxonomy): Bacteria > Pseudomonadota > Gammaproteobacteria > GRL18 > GRL18 > GRL18. Next base: position 9,837 of record JAHXHI010000408.1, on the reverse strand, counting down.
TATATCGACTTAAATAGATATAGATGACTGGATATGCTGCCCACACAATTATTTAAATCGGTTTCTGATGAGACTCGCCTTCGTTGTCTGTCCTTGCTCGTGCAGGAAGGTGAGCTTTGTGTCTGCGAATTAACGTATGCTTTGAAACTTCCTCAACCTAAAATTTCACACCACCTGGCCAATCTGCGTAAAGCTCGGTGGGTGATTGATCGTAAGGAAGGATTATGGATTTATTACCGCCTTAATCCTGAACTTCCTCAATGGGCGATGACAATGATTCAGGCAAGCATTATGGGTATTAAAAATGATGCTCCCTACGCCAGTGATTTACTCACCTTGCTTGAAATGACTGATCGTCCTGTTAACACTTGTAGTGCTTAAGTCTTAATGGTTATTCGTGACAGACATTGTTCTGTTTACTATTGAATCAGCAGTTTGAGTGTTTTTTTAATGAATATAGGGACTTGAGTATGAAAAATATTAAGGTATTAGGAACGGGTTGTAAGAACTGTGATACCACAGCAAATTTAATTAAACTTGCCGCAGAACAGGCAGGTGCTGAGATCAAGCTGGAGAAGGTGACTGATATGACACAGATCATGGGTTTTGGCGTTATGTCGACCCCTGGTGTTGTCATTGATGGTACGGTGGTTCATGCTGGTGGCATACCGGGACCCGATGTGATTCGACAATGGCTAAGTGAATAAATAATAAATGGATAAAATGAGATGACGATACGAATTGGAATTAATGGTTTTGGGCGCATGGGACGATTGGGCTTGCGTGCGGGTTGGCATATGCCGGAGTTTGAAGTTATCCGTATCAATGAGATTGCTACGGATGCTGCTGGCTCGGCACATTTGCTTAAGTTTGATTCTGTGCATGGTATATGGGATCAAAATACAGCTTCAGAAAATGAGGACGTGATTATTGATGGCCGCTCACTGAGTTATACATCGAATCCTGAGATTGCAGATACAGACTGGTCTGACTGTGATATTGTGATTGAAGCAACCGGCAAGCATCATAAAAGACCTGAAACTCTTAGTCACTATTTTAACCAGGGTGTAAAAAAAGTAATCGTGGCTGCTCCCACTGAAGGTGCGCTCAATATTGTTTATGGTATCAATGATGACCTGTACAATTCTGAGGTACATCATTTATTAACGGCGGCTTCCTGTACGACCAATTGTCTGGCTCCGGTTGTTAAAGTCATGCATGAAAAAATTGGTATCGAACACGGTTGTATGACGACAATTCATGATATTACCAATACCCAGACCATCATTGACAAAGGTCATAAGGATCTGCGCCGTGCACGCTCCTGTGGACAATCAATGATTCCGACTTCAACGGGTTCAGCTAAGGCAATTACCAAGATCTTTCCTGAACTGATCGGTAAATTGAATGGTCATGCAGTGCGTATTCCACTGGCTAATGCATCCTTAACTGATTTTGTTTTTGAGGCATCCCGCCCGGTTACCGCAGAAGAAGTTAATGGCTATTTTAAAGAAGCTGCTGAAGGTGCATTGAAGGGAATTCTAGGCTATGAAGAGCGACCACTGGTGTCTGTTGATTACTTAAATGATGCGCGTTCATCAATCGTTGATGCATTATCCACTATGGTCATTGATGATACTCAGGTGAAGATTTATGCATGGTACGATAATGAGTGGGGTTATGTTAACCGGATGATGGAACTAACCAGGAAAGTTGCACTCAGTATATAAACGATGATTGATAGACAATGGTTTAAAAAAGAAGGCGGGTAGATATGGAATCGGGAATCCGAAACTATCTGGTTGTCACTGGCGGTTATTGGGCGTTTACCGTGACCGATGGTGCCATCCGCATGCTGGTGGTACTCTATTTTCACCTGTTGGGTTATTCACCTTTCGAAGTGGCGATGTTGTTTCTGTTCTATGAGTTTTTCGGCATCATCACCAATCTGGTGGGCGGCTGGTTAGGTGCACGTATTGGCCTTAATCTCACCATGCATATTGGTATGGGCATGCAAGTAATTGCGTTAACGGCACTGACAGTGCCTGATGCCTGGCTTTCTGTCCCTTATGTCATGGCGGCACAGGCGCTTTCAGGTATTGCCAAAGACTTAAATAAAATGTCGGCCAAAGCCTCGGTTAAAATAATTGTGAGTGATGATAGTGGCGGCAAACTCTTTAAATGGGTTGCTATTTTAACCGGTTCAAAAAATGCGTTAAAAGGCGGTGGTTTTTTTGTCGGTGCTGTACTGCTTGAATGGATCGGTTTTCGCGGTGCACTGGCTGTTTTAGCAGGTGTATTATTTATTGTAATGATGATAACCGTGGTTTTGTTACCCTCTGGTGTCGGCAAGATGAAAACGAAACCAAAGTTTACTCAGGTGTTTTCCAAAGTGAACGCCATAAACTGGTTGTCTGCAGCACGTTTCTTTTTATTTGGCTCACGAGATATCTGGTTTGTGGTAGGCCTCCCGGTCTTTCTATATGAAGTATTGGGGTGGTCATTGACCTATGTCGGGACATTCTTGGCTTTATGGGTCATTGGCTATGGTATTGTTCAGGCTAGTGTGCCGAGAATTTTTCGTCAAATACGTCAAAGCCATCATGCTCAGGGACCTGGTGGTGGAACGGCACGCTTATGGGCTTTTATTCTGGCACTGTTTCCAATGGGTATTGCTTTAGGACTTCAGTACGGCTGGCCTGCGGAAAGGGTTCTGATCATTGGTTTAGTTTTATTTGGTATTGTTTTTGCCATTAACTCGGCAGTTCATTCTTATTTGATCCTTGCCTATTCGGATCACGACAAGGTTGCTATGAATGTGGGTTTTTATTATATGGCTAATGCCGGTGGCCGCCTTATTGGAACCGTTATTTCCGGTTGGGCCTACCAGACGCAGGGACTTGAAGGCTGTCTCTGGTGGTCCGCGTGCTTTGTCTTAATGGCCGCTTTTCTATCATTTGGTCTTCCTGAATTAAAGGGTGATAATAGTAATATAAAAAATATTTGATTTATTTGTTGAACTAATAGTGTATAAAGGGATAATACTGGTTCCGTCTAGTATTACAGGGCTGCTCGGTCTTTATTGTTAACAATAAACTCACGCAGATCATTCTCTTTTTTTAACGTAAAATAAGAACAGAAATACTTTTATTATGACAAATATTCATTTATTGCACGAATTGAAAAATAAGCTGCGTTCAATTATTGTTGGTCAGGAATATTTATTAGATCGACTTATTATTGCGGTCTTGTCTGGCGGTCATGTCTTACTTGAAGGTCCTCCCGGTCTAGCCAAGACAACGGTAGTACAAGCGCTGGCAACGGGGCTTGATGCAAATTTTCAGCGAATTCAATTTACTCCGGATTTGATGCCGGTTGATTTAACGGGCAGTGAGGTTTATGAACCTGCTAACGGCAGCTTTCGTTTTATTGAAGGCCCTTTATTTCATGAAATTCTTCTCGCAGATGAAATTAACAGAGCACCACCTAAAGTGCAATCGGCACTGCTTGAAGCCATGGCAGAACATCAAATCACCGTTGGTGGCATAACTCGAAAATTACCTGATCTATTCCTGGTGCTTGCAACACAGAATCCACTTGAGCAATCCGGTACGTACCGTTTACCAGAGGCTCAGCTGGATCGATTTTTATTTCAGATTAATCTTGATTATCCTTCTCTGGAAGAAGAGCTTGAAATATCCAGACGTGCAAGAAAAGCCTATGAGGGTCATGTTGAAGAAGGCTTGGGTGCAGCACTTAAACCCGATGAAATTTTAGCGCTGCGTGAACAACTCAATGATGTGTTTATTGAGGAACATATTGAACGTTTTGCCATAGAAATTGTGGTGGCTACCCGTAAGCTGGGAGACTATTTACCAGAGTGGGGTGATCTGGTTCAGGCCGGTGCTTCTCCAAGGGCTTCTATTGCGCTATTACGGGCATCCATGGCGCGGGCTTATTTAGATGGGCGAGACTATGTATTGCCTGAAGATGTCGTTGCTTTAGCGCCGGATGTGTTACGCCATCGTTTGATTCTGGATTTTGCTGCTCAGGCAGAAGGAGTCAGTGCGGATGATATTATTACAGCCCTGCTTAATAGCATAAAACTTCCCTGAGTATGAACAGCATGTTTGCTAATAAAATTCTTAACAGAGAATTATTGAGTGATAGCGCGATCAACCAGTTGATTTATGCCGCCCCTGCTGCTGCTCAGAATAACACAAGGCAACTGGCTCAAGGTACTCGTATCGGTGAACAGATCACTTCAGTAAATGGCTCAGGCAGTGATTTTTCAGAAGTCAGAGCCTATCATTCAGGAGATGAGCTGCGTCATATTGACTGGCGTGCTACAGCCCGGTCACGTGTGCCTCTGGTGCGTACTTATCATAGTGAATTTAGTCAACCCATCTGTTTGTTAATTGATCGCCGTGCTTCTATGCGATTTGCTACTCGTGTACGTTTAAAAGTAACACAGGCATTACGTATGGCTCTTTGGATTGCTGGTCGTGAAGCACGTTCCGGACGTGAAATTTCAGCCGTATTATTAGATAATCCCTGTCATTGGCTACCGCCTGTACATGGAATGAGTGGCCTCAAGTTGTTGGCTAAACGAGCTAATGCACCTTGTCCGCCAATAGACGCTGATGATTTAGATGCATATACACCAGAGTGGAGCAAGATATTGTCCGGACTCCGACAGCGTATCCCGGAGGGTAGTGAACTTATTCTGTTAACTGACTTGTTTGCTTTAAAAGACAGTGATTCTAAAATATTGCGTATTATGGGGCAACATTGCACTACCCGTGCAATCCATATTTTTGATCCTTCTGAAGTCAGCTCAACTTTTTCTGCTCCACTGCAGTTACAGTGGGGTAGCAGAAGGCAATATGTATCATTAAATAACAGCGCATCAGCACAGTTAAAGCGTGATCTGCAAGCCAGAACAAGCACAATTTCACAACTCTTACGTCAGGCAAATATCAGTTATTATCAGCTATCGGTTGAGCAGGATGAACTTGCTACTATCGGGATGAAGGTTTTGCTATGAGTCAGGTGAATCTGCTTGAAATGGCTGACATACTATTACCCATGCCGTCTGAACAGGTAATGCCAATTGGAATTGTACTCGCTTTTAGCAGTGCAGGACTTATTTGTACCGTTATTTTGTTTTTTATTATACGGCGTCATCTGACACAACCGTTATCACAATTGGAACGTTATTTAAAACAAGGTAAACTAGCACCGCGTAAGGCCGCACACCAGCTTGCTTTTTTAATCAGGGAAGCCAATAGAGAATCTGATAAACAATTACTGCAACAAATTGATCACCTTCGTTTTCAACGTCAATCACCGAAAAATAGTGAGCTGCTTAATTTGATCAATAGAGCTAAACATGGACGCTGATATTGTTAACAACCTGGGTTTGCTTCAGCCGTATTGGCTGCTGTTACTGCCATTACCCTGGCTTTGGTTATACTGGCGTCAGCCTCAATCCGCTTCATGGCCCAGTATAATACCAGTACTGACCGTTCGTTATCCGCTGCTGGGTGACTTGCCTCAGCCAGATGTTCATAGAGGCCGCACTAAAAAGCAATATGCTGATAAAATTATGGCGCTTGCAATGAGTTTATTGGTGCTTGCACTTTCGCAACCTGTTCATTACAAGGCTTATATTGAAAAAGATAAAGCATCTGAACCCGTTGATTTGATTCTGGTGGTGGGTACTGCATTGTCTATGAGTTTAAGTGATTATGAAGTGAATGGTCAGGTGCTTGATCGTATGACGCTCACCCGGAAATTATTGGATGGCTTTGTTGCAGATTATTCCGGCCATCGAATAGGCCTGGTGATTCTTGGTAATCCACCGGCTCTCTGGCTGCCGCTGACATCGGATAAATCAATAGTGCAGGATGCCATCAGTCGTATTCGGACTTTGCTTGGCGGTCGTATTACAGATATGGGAGCAACACTTCAATTAGTACGTGATCATTTTAAAGAGCAACAGGAGAAGGTGGTTGTTTTAATTTCAGATGGTGGTGCACAGGTGGGTTCGATTTCACCTGATAAAGCGGCACAGGAACTGGCCGAAGATGGTTTTTCACTTTATGTTATTGCTGTTGGTTCTTCTGATCCACAAGGCAGATCATTAGATAATAACAGCTTGATTTATGAGGCGGTTAATCTCAATATGCTGCAACAGGTTGCACGTCAGGGTAAAGGGCAGTTATTTCATGCACTGGACTCACAGGCTTTTAGTGATGCCTTGTTGACTATAGAAAAAAAACATCGAAAAGTCCGTCATAAAATAGACAAAAAATATCTGACCGAAGCCTGGTATCCTGTACCGCTTGCATTGGCTATGATGCTTATTTTATCTGTCAGTTTACGCCAGTCAGCTTCTATGAAAAGTGCCGCTGAAATAAGACCTGCGAAGATAAAGAGTACTCAAATAAAATGAGTTTTGAAATGCCTTACTGGCGTGAACCCTTATGGTTATTAATGATATTTGTACCGGTGATTATTATACTGCTGGTAAAATATCGTCAGAAAAAAATCTGGCAGCAGTTAGCGGATCCGGATTTATTGCCCTGGGTGCAGGCCAGTCCGAATTTATCCCGTCGTTTCTCCTCTCAATTTCCAGGGTGCATTTTTTTAGCCATTGCCTGGATTTTTTTGAGTATAGCACTGGCAGGTCCCCGTACTCCTCAATGGATACCTCCGTCACTTCAGGCTGATATCAATGTGGTGGCCGTTATTGATTTTTCACGTTCTATGAAAGCCAGAGATGACAAGTATGATCGTATTGTTCAGGCACAAATGCTTTTAAAATCCTGGCTCAAAGATGTGCCTGCTAATTTGCGTATGGGCTTAGTCATTTATGCGGGGCACTCACATACATTGCTTAAACCCACGAATGATCAAGCATTATTACAACATTACATTGATCAACTACACCAATTCAGACCGCCAACTCTGGGTAATAATCTTGCTGCTTCATTACTAACAGCCTCTGAATTGCTTAAAGACTCTCAAGGTCAGCGAACTATTTTACTATTAAGTGATGGTGATCTGGGTGAAACATCAGCTCATGCTGCTGAAAATATCGCTGAGCAGATAAAAGCTGAAAACCTGATTAAGGTCAATGTGATTGGTGTGGGAAAATCAGAAGCGGTCAGAGTACCACTTACAATGACTGAGCCTCTTATAGTTAATGGTAAATCTATCGTTAGCTCACGTCAGTCAGTCTGGTTAAAATCTTTTTCCATAAAGTCCGGCGGACTTTATCAAAATGCTGAATCTGTGGCGGAACTGAATTTAAAACAAGCGCTTCATCTGGTTAAATCTCGTATCGATCCAGAACATAATCACCAGATAGTATGGAATGAGTGGTTTTTTATACCGCTTCTTTGGGGGCTTTTGTTTTGTCTTCTATCCCTGAAAACGGCTGCTTCAGTTCCTGCTAAACTTATTACATCAGCGTTGTTTCTTTCCTTGGGTGGATGTCAATTATCTGAACATTCAAATGAGGTAAAGGCATTATATTCCGCCCTTGATGCAGGTGACTATGCTAAAGTCCGCCTGCTGAGTGAAAAAAATAATCGTTATGAGGCTCGTTTTTCAGAAGGTGTTGCCTGTTACCGTCTAAAAGAATATGCGTGTGCTCTGCAAGCGTTTTCCAATGCTGCCTGGCGGGCATCAAATGATATACTGCGTGGACGGGCGGTGTTTAATCTTGCCAATACGCATTATCGATTAGGTGATTATGAACAGGCATCGGTATTATTTAAAGATGCAGAGCTATTAGGTGTTGCTCAGCGTAAAACGCAAATAAACCGTGAATTTTCTGATGTGCTTGCAGCTTCTGTTCAACGTCGAATTGCAGAAATTGCTAAAAACAGGCAACGCGCACAATGGCGAGAGGCAGCCAGGAAACTACCCGAATTTATTGATGAGCTGATTGCCGACAGCACTCATTCGTCACAATCATTAACAAATATGAGGCTTTTTTCTCAGCTGTCTGTCAGTCAACAAAATGCGCTGATAGCGCAAGGCATTAAACGTAAACAAGCTCGTCATAAAAACAATCGCTTATTAAGTGAAGAATTTTGGGTGAAGTCAAAGCAGAATAATTTACCACAACAAACCGCTGCCTTATTTAACAGCCTGATGCCCATTGAAATTGGTATTCATTATGTGCCTGAAAAGCCGATTGCAGTAAAAGGTCAGCGTTTATGGTAAAGCGGATTTCTTTTTACCAGACTTTGTTTTTTATCTTATTATTTATACCCCATTGCCTGCTGGCTGCTGATGCTTCTATTGAACCAGAAGTAAAAATTGTATTGAATACATCAGAAGTTGAGATGGGTAAATTTATTCTGGTGCGTATTGAATACAGAGGCGATAGCGTACCTGAAATCAGTAATATTCAACAATGGTATGATGATTTTTTTGTTGATCGTCGTGACGAAGGTGCTGAAAAATTTCCTGACGGATTAATTGTGTACACTGAAACAATGCGTTTATATCCGAGAAAAACCGGTGATATCGTCTTAGCTTCTGTTGCCCTGGGCGGTGCCATTGCACAGGCAGTGAAAATAAAGGTAACGCCTGCAATACGCAGTAATATTAATGGGACGCCTCAATGGCAAGCGCTGCCGGAAACAATCTGGCAGGGGCAGACTGTAGAAATCAGTATTTTACAAAATCTGTTAAATTCGTCTAATCAGGTTGTTACGGAAGAGGCCCAATTCCCTGGCTTCTATGTAGAACGCCTGGATCAGAAAGTCACGACACAAAATACGATAAAAACAGTGCAGCTTCACTGGCGCATTACTGCTCAAACCTCAGGCTTAATTCAACTTGATCCACCAGCAATTGTTCAGCGAGGCCGTGGCCGCTGGCGTTTTTACTTACCCCGAGCCACCATACAAGTGAAGCCCCTGCCCAGTTATATACCACCTACAGTACCTGTTGGCAGGTTATCCATCCGAACAGGTGTTATGCAGATAAATAATAAACCCTTATGGACTGTTGAGATACAAAATGAAGGCCAGTTACCTGATGAAATTTATGGGATTCGTACACAATTATCAAAACTGACAGGCGCGTCTTTAGAATCTGTTGAGGTTTCAGCCAGCAGACCTGATAGTACTTCACCTCTGACCTCTATTCATTTCTATCGAGTCCTTGTGCCAGATTTTTCATGGGGGTTTAATGATGGGCCGGAAGTGGTCATACCTTATTTCGATGTTGATGAGGGGAGCCTAAAAAAAATGACTGAGAAACTGCCCGGTGTATGGTATTTCAGCACACAATGGTTAAATTTATTTTTTATTGTCCTGGTATTGCTGTCAGTTATTATAGTAATAGTCTGCACACGAAGCATGAAGACTTTTCTGGCGTGGCGTCACTATCGATGTTTATTAAAACAGGCCGGTAATCCTCATGAACTAAGAAGACTTCTCATAGCGCAAGGCCCATTTCTAACGCTGAGTGACTGGTCAGCATCCAAACAAAGTAAAAGGGCAAATCAAATTGCTGCAGCACTTAATTGTCTCTGCTTTTCCCCGTCAAGTGAAATTTCACTCGATGAAATCAAACAAATCATTATTGTTTTTTCTACTTATAGACGCTGGTTATTCTATCAACCTTATTGTTCTGCTTAATTTATATTTGTTTTTTTCTGAAAAGGTATTGTAATAAAAATCGTAACTATTCAGCATGATTTTTAATCTCAGATAAAATCATGTAACTTTTTATCAAATAACAATTCCAATGCAAGACTTGAACTTACACCATACTTCCGACAAGTCGATAAATATCCACGCACACGGCAAA
>JAHXHI010000362.1 GCA_025656775.1 gamma proteobacterium symbiont of Bathyaustriella thionipta | reverse complement strand
ATGATTTTCTCTTTCTACTCATTTTTAGGTTCCCCATTAGGTTAGCTCTTATATCTTAACCTATTGTCCAGTTTTCGGGGTCCACTATAAACATCGTTACCAGAAAATAAAAAAGCTTAAATTATCAAAAAACACGGGTTATAACAAGGAAAATGATTAAAAAATAGGCAATGTTTTCTTTAATAGATTATATGAATTGTAACTTATTGTAATATAAGTGAAAAATCGCTTTAAAATGAATACAGAATTATGAATGGGTGTTTTAACAAATGACTGATATGAATGACACCTATTTTAACAAGGTTGGCCAATAACATTCCCTATTTTCAGCTGTTCTGCTAAAATCAGCCCATTATTTATTGCCCAATCTTTTCACTTTTATTATAGAAATCAATACCCAATGGCCAGAAGAAGACGTAGACCAAAATTACCCCAGGATCCAGTGCAAGCAACGATTGAATCAGTCAGTCATGAAGGCAAAGGGGTGTGCCATATTGATGATTTGACCGTTTTTATTGATGGCGCTCTGCAAGGAGAAACTCTCACGTTTATTTATACCAATAAGCGCAAAAATGTGGCTGAAGGCAAGGTTCATGAAATTATTTCCCCATCACCCTTGAGGGTAGCACCACAATGTCCGCATTTTTCAATTTGTGGCGGCTGTAGTTTGCAGCATCTAGCTGAGGATCAGCAGATATTACTTAAACAGGGGGTTTTACTGGAAAACTTAAAACGTCTGGGTAAAGCAGAACCAGAAACAGTGTTAGAACCGCTAACAGGACCTCACTGGGGCTATCGTACCAAAGCACGTCTGGGGGTTCGTTTTGTGGTTAAGAAAGATAAAATGCTGGTGGGATTTAGAGAAAAACACAGTAATTTTTTAGCAGAGCTGGACACCTGTAAAGTGCTGCATCCTGATGTCGGATTGCATTTGCGCGACCTGGCTGAACTGTTGCGCTCTCTTTCTATTTATAAGCAGATACCCCAGATTGAAGTTGCCTACGGCGATGAACAGGGTGCTTTTATTGTGCGTCATCTGGAACCTTTTACTGATGCTGATAAACAACAGCTCATGGCTTATGGGAAGAAAATGAGTCTTCATCTGTATCTGCAGCCTAAAGGGCCTGACAGTATTACCCGACTGTATCCTGTTGAAGATGACTCTGACAATCAGTTCAGATCACTGAGTTATGTCTTATCTGAATATAATATTGTTAATGAGTTTAAGCCTACAGATTTTACTCAGGTTAATATGGCGATCAATCGTAAAATGATTGAACTTGCACTGGAGCTGCTGGATCCTCAGCCTGAGGATAAGGTTCTGGATTTATTTTGCGGTCTGGGTAATTTTACTTTACCACTCGCTCGAAAAGTGGCTCATGTGACGGGAGTAGAAGGCAGTTCTGAACTAGTGATCCGTGCTAAGGAAAATGCACTTAGAAATGGTATCGAAAATACGGACTATTTTGCCGCTGATCTGTTTGAAGATTTCTCTGCTATGAAATGGGCTCAACAAAAATACGATCGTATTTTACTTGACCCTGCTCGAAGCGGTGCTAAAGAAATAGCTGAATATCTGCCTAAACTGGGGGCTCATACGGTGGTTTATATATCCTGTAATCCATCAACCTTGGCCCGAGACACAGAAATCATGGTTCATCAAAATGGTTATAAACTGGTTAAAGCGGGTGTGATGGATATGTTCCCGCATACCGCTCATGTTGAATCAATTGCACTTTTTCAGAGGAAGTAATGTAATGGGTATTGAAATTGAAAAAAAATTTCTACTGGCTAATGATGACTGGCGTCAGCAGGTTCATAGCAGTATTCAATTTCGGCAAGGTTATCTGGTCGGTTCAGATAAATCTTCGGTGCGGGTTCGTATTGAAGGTGATAAATCTAACCTGAACATCAAAGGAGCGACTCTGGGGGTGCGACGTCAGGAATTTGAGTATCCTATCCCAATGGAAGATGCCAATGAGCTATTGTCTACTCTTTGTGCTAAGCCAATCATCGAAAAAACGCGTCATTATATTACTGTCGGTGAACATACCTGGGAAATTGATGAATTTGCAGGTGATAATGAAGGCTTAATTGTTGCTGAAATTGAATTAAATCATGAAAATGAAGACTTTGACGCACAAGACTGGCTGGGCGAAGAAGTGTCCAGTGATGTACGTTATTATAATTCCATGTTAATCAAAAACCCTTATAAAAACTGGCAGGATTAAGCTGTGTGATTAAAAGGATTTTGTTCAATGTTTTCGTCATAGGATTTTTTTCTAGCCTGAGCGCTTGTACGGATGAGCATTCAAATACCAGTAGAGATGGTCATTTCAAACCTGATAAAATCATTCGTTTTGGCTTAAACACCGCACCGGTCACTCTGGATCCGTTGCAGGCAACGGATGCTGTTTCCGGGCGTATTAATCGTCTGATTTATCAGCGACTGGTTGAATTTGGTGCTGATAATAAACCTGTTCCTGGTATTACACGCTGGCAGCAAATCAATGCACAGCATTATCGTTTTACTCTGGTTAAAGACTCACTCTCTGAATTTCCACGTTTTCATCATAAGAAGTTATTGACGACTCATGATATTAAAGCAACATATGAAGCAGTTCTGGATAAAAACAGGGCTTCACCTCATCGTAATTCGTTAAAACATATTGAGCGTATTGATGTACTTGATGAGCACACTATTGATTTTTATTTAAGTCGACCTGATCCGCTTTTCCCTGCTTTTCTGGTAATTGGTATCGTTCCTGAAGAATTGTTGAGATCAGGACATCCCTTTAATAATAAACCGGTAGGCAGCGGTGTTTTTGAGTTCTCTCACTGGCCTTTTGATGGGCAATTGTTTCTGCGCCGACAAAGTGATCAACAACTGTTTGAATTTTTAAAGGTCACAAATCCCACTGTTCGTGTCCTGAAATTAATGCGGGGTGAGTTAGATTTGATTCAGAATAATTTACCTCCCGAACATATTGCTTTTTTAAAGGACCATGATGAGCTTAAATTTTTGACTCAAAGTGGTTCAAATTATTCGTATCTGGGGTTTAATTTAAGCGATGAAGTGACCGGACAGGTCACGTTAAGAAAAGCCATTGCTTATGCTCTGGACAGAGACAAAATGATTCAATATGCATTGGGTAATGCTGCACGAAAAGCCAATGGCTTTTTCCCTGAACAGCATTGGGCGGGTGCACAATTAGTCAGCTATAATTTAAACCTGAAAAAGGCAGTTAAGTTAATGCAACAGCTTGGTTACTCAAAACACAAGCGCCTGCAGCTGACTTACAAAACATCAAGTGATCCGTTTCGTATCAGAATTGCAACCATTATTCAAAGTCAGCTAAAAGCGATCTTTATTGATGTTGATATTCGCAGCTATGACTGGGGTACTTTTTATGGTGATATTAAAAGCGGTCAGTTTCAGCTTTATAGTTTGACCTGGGTTGGCATTAACACCCCTGATATATTTCGTTATGTGTTTCATAGTGATTCATTACCTCCATCCGGTGCGAATCGTGGTCGCTTAAACAGTTTAAAAATTGATCAATTGATTGAAAAAGCGGAACAGAAATACGAGCTCAGAAAGCAGGCAGAAATCTATCAGGAACTGCAACAGCAATTACATCAATTATTGCCTTATGTCTCCCTTTGGTATGAAGATAATATTGCATTTTTTCGAGAAGATATTCAGTTTTATCGAGTGTCTTCTGATGGTAATTATGATGGTTTAAAAAATGTTCATCGACTTTCGCAAGGTTCAATATGACTTTACATAAACGGGACATAAAAACGCTGACTCAGCGTTATATTCATATCTCAGTAGCTGATCAGCGTCTGCAGCTTATTGATAATAAGCGTGTTATATTGGATGCGATAATTGCCACAGCAAAAAATGGTGTAGGTGAACAATTCGGCAGTGAATGTACACCCAGAGGCTGGCACAAAATACGTGCTAAAATCGGTGCGGGTTGTATTGAAAATACTATTTTTGTCGGACGCAGACCAACCGGTGAACTGTGGTCTGAAGCACTTCAAAAAGCACATCCGGGACGGGATTGGATACTGACAAGAATTCTTTGGCTCAGTGGTTTGCAAGTGGGCTTCAATCGTTTGGGCAAACAGGACACGATGCGTCGTTATGTGTATATTCATGGTTGCCCGGACAACAATCCCATGGGGATCCCCAGTTCACATGGCTGTATAAAAATGCGCAATTCAGAAGTGATTCAATTATTTGATTTAATTGAAGTGGGTATACCCGTCTTCATTAATGAACACCGAGAGAGTGACATGAGTGTTAATGAACTACCTGTTGATGAATTGAGTGAGAGATAATCGTTGATGCTTAATTATATTATCTCGCGAATATTCAGTGCTTTTATTGTTATTTTTGGCGTAGTTTTTATCGTGTTTATGCTAATTCACATGGTGCCGGGTGATCCGGTTGAAGTCATGTTGGGAGAGTCAGCGACTGCTATTGACCGAGAAGCCCTGCGTCACTCATTAGGTCTGGATAAACCTTTATGGCAGCAGTTCGCTCACTTTCTTCACGGTTTAATTAATTTTGATCTGGGTCACTCATTACACTCAAAGAAACCTATTACTGAACTGATTTCTGCCCGGATAGGCCCGACAGTTGAATTGACTCTGGCCTCATTACTGGTTGCTTTTATAATCGCTTTTCCATTAGGTGTTCTTGCTGCGCTCAACAAAGACAAGTTTGCTGATGCCGGCGCGATGAGTTTTTCATTATTGGGCGTTTCCATTCCTAATTTTTTAATGGGGCCCTTACTGATTTTATTTTTTTCAGTGTTTCTCGGCTGGTTTCCAGTGAGTGGAAAAAGTGACTTTAGCTCTCTGATTTTACCGGCTTTAACACTTGGCACTGCACTGGCGGCAGTGTTATCAAGAATGATCAGAGCCTCATTGTTAGAAATTCTTAATGAGGACTATATTCGCACTGCAAAGGCCAAAGGTTTAAGCAGAACTCGTATCATTGTGATTCATGCCTTACGAAATGCGCTCTTGCCGGTGATTACTTTAATTGGTTTACAAATAGGTGCACTGCTGGCTGGTGCGGTGATCACAGAAATTGTGTTTTCCTGGCCTGGTCTTGGTCAGCTTACCATTGAAGCCATTCAAAAAAGAGATTATCCAGTGGTTCAGGTTTGTATTTTGCTGATCAGCACCAGCTATGTTGTCGTCAATACATTGACTGATATTGTTTATGGTTTACTTGATCCCCGTATCAGGTTGGCATAAGCATGAACAAGAGACATTATCACAAGGGCGTTACTTATGTTTCACTTAAAATTAAACTGTCTTTAATCATTCTTGGACTGTGGTTATTGATGGTGTTATTAGTGCCTGTTTTAGAATTACATCCTAATGAAATCATTCTGGAAAAAATATTACTGGCATCTGATGCACAAAGCCTGGTGGGGTATGATGATTTAGGCAGGCCATTGTTTGATCGCCTGATGGTGGGTGCTTATACATCATTTGTGATTACTTTTGGCGTGATATTTGTTTCTCTGATAGTGGGGACCACGATTGGTGTGATCAGTGGTTATGTTGGCGGCCATTGGGATCATTTGATTGTACGCATTATTGATATCTTTCTGGCCTTTCCCGGAATATTATTGGCTATCGCATTATCAGGACTGATGGGCCCGGGTATCACCAATGTCATTATTGCCCTCAGTGTAGTGAGTTGGGTGGGTTATGCACGTCTTTCACGCGCTCAGGTTATGGCCATTAAACAACGCGAACATGTTCAGTCTGCACAGGCCCTGGGGGCTTCTCATAGTCGAATTATTATCATTCATATCCTGCCGTTAATTGTTGCTCCGCTGATCATTGAATTTACCTTTGGTATTGCCAGTATCATTATTGCAGAAGCGGGGCTGTCGTTTCTCGGACTGGGGGTTCAGGCACCTGAGGCTTCCTGGGGCAGTATGATTCGAGATGGTACTCAATACCTTCTGATGGCCCCTCATATGGTGCTTGTGCCGGGCATTGCGTTAATGTTGGTTGTATTGGCGGTTAATATGCTGGGTGATGCTGTTCATGATAAACTGGATGTAAAAAGTAATCAATAAGATGGTAATTTTGAATTTAATGAGCTTAAGGAAATAATATGACGCTTGGTCCGGTTATGGTGGATATTGCAGGGCAGGAATTAACGGCTGATGATAAGGTTTTATTGAGTGACCCCTTAGTAGGAGGGGTAATTCTATTCAGCCGTAATTATCATTCTCTGGAACAATTAGAAAAACTGGTACAGTCCATTCATGCGATTAAAACACCAAAACTTCTGATTGCAGTCGATCAGGAGGGCGGAAGGGTACAGCGTTTTAAGGATGGTTTTACTATTCTGCCTGCTATGCGTCGCTTTGGCGAGATTTATGATACTGATCAAAAAATGGCTTTGCAGCTCGCTCAACAATGCGGCTGGTTGATGGCCAGTGAAGTTTGTTCAACCGGCTTTGATATCAGTTTTGCTCCTGTGTTAGATATTGATAAAGGCATTAGCTCGGTAATTGGTGATAGAGCCTTTCATAATGATCCCTTTGTGGTTGGAAAAATAGCACAAGCCTTTATTGTCGGGATGGACGAAGCGGGTATGCAGGCTACCGGTAAACATTTTCCCGGTCATGGTTCTATTGCCGCTGACTCACATATTGCGATGCCTGTTGATGAACGTAATATGCGTGAGATTGAAATGGATGATCTCAAACCTTTTCAATTTATGGTGGATGCAGGTATTAATGCCTTAATGATGGCCCATGTTATTTATTCTCGTATTGATTCGCAACCAGCAGGTTTTTCCAGTTTCTGGATGAAAAGCATTTTACGCGATAAAATGCATTTTCAGGGGGCTATTTTTAGTGATGATCTCAGTATGGAAGGGGCGGTCATTGCGGGTGACTATATGCAACGTGCTAAACTATCTCTGGATGCCGGTTGTGATATGATTCTCGTGTGTAATAATCGTGCAGCAACCTGGGATGTGGTTAAAAGCCTGGTGGGTTATGATAACCCTGCGTCCAGTCTGAGACTGGCTCACCTGCATCATAAGCGTCCTATTACCCGTGAAACACTGGTGAGTGAACCTCGCTGGAAAAAAGCAAAGGCTTTATTAGAAAAATATGTCGATGAGCCGTCCTTAGATTTACTGGACCCGACTAATTACAGCAATTAATTTTTTAGAAAAGAGATTCCTGAGTAAGCCTGTGAAGCTGATCGACTTAGGATAATTAATACATTTTTATATGATGAGGATTTTATGGATTCCGCTGAATTTGAATTAAAACAATGGCTTTTACAACTAGAATTTCTAAGGGGTGATGGTCTTTGGATCAGTGAAGTTTTTTTAATTGTATTGATTGCATTGGTGCTGGATTTTATTAAAAAGCGAGTATTAAAAAAAGTTCATACACGCTTAGAACGAACAGCAAATCCCTGGGATGATGCCTTTATTGAGTCCGTATCAAAACCGCTTTCTGCTTTTATCTGGCTCTGGGGGATTTCGATTGCCGCTAATGTCATTGCCAATGCGAATGATGTCAGTGTTTATAATTCGATTGTTCAACCTGCTCGACATGTGGGCATTATTATTATTCTCACCTGGTTTGTATTACGGATGATTGTTCGTATTGAGCATAATATTATTAAAATAGGTCGTGCAAGAGAAGATAATTATGATATCAGCACCGTTCAGGCGATAACCAAGCTGATTCGAGTTTCTGTTTTTATTACTGGTGCATTGATAATGCTTCAGGAATTAGGGGTGAGTGTTGCAGGTGTTTTAGCCTTTGGTGGTATCGGCGGTATGGCAGTTGGCTTTGCGGCCAAAGACTTATTATCCAACTTTTTTGGTGGCCTGATGTTATATCTGGATCGACCTTTTGCGGTAGGTGACTGGATCCGCTCGCCCGATAAAAATATCGAAGGCACAGTAGAAAATATCGGTTGGCGCTTAACTAAGATACGTACCTTTGATAAACGTCCTCTTTATGTACCCAATTCAACTTTTGCTACTATCTCGGTTGAAAATCCGTCTCGTATGACTAACCGTCGTATTAAGGAAACCATTGGCGTACGCTATGATGATGGTGATAAACTGGATGCTATCATTACTGATATCCATGCAATGCTGAAATCCCATAATGATATCGACACCCGGCAAACACTGATGGTCAACTTTAATGAATTTGCGCCCTCATCTTTGGATTTTTTCATCTATACTTTTACTAAAACCACTAATTGGGTGAAATATCATAAGATCAAACAGGATGTTTTGTTTCAAATTATGAAAATTATTCAGCAACATGGTGCTGAGATGGCATTTCCAACATCAACATTGCACTTAAATGGTGAGCTCTCTCAAAAACAACTCCCTGAAACAAACAGAGGTTAATATGGCTGATAAACTACTCATTATCATGGTTAATACCGATCCCAATAATGGCGCTGAACTCGGCGCTCCTTTTTTTCAGGCGACTGTTGCTGCAGCAATGGAATATGATGTTGAAGTGATTCTTACCGGACGTTCAGGGGAATTAGCCGTTCGAGGCGTAGCAGAAAAACTCTATATTAAACCCGATAGTAAACAAACCGTTTATGATTATATACGTGAGGCCTATGAAGCGGGCGTCAAGTTTAAAGTCTGTACACCGACGCTTGACCTCTGGGGTGATGATTTAATTCCGGAAGTAACGGAGACTATCGGTGGTGCTTATGTTATTTCAGAAGCAATGGATGATAATACTGTTACATTTACCTATTAAATTTATTAGATGGTGTTGCTTTTTTTATTTAAAATATTTCTATAAGAATCTATGTCAGAATTAAATCAATTGTTTAGAGAGATACGTCAAGTCAGAGAAGAGGCTGATTGTTTATATACCAAAGATGAAATGCTTTTAGAAATTTCAAAATTGGCTCAGCTTATCACTGATGAATTATCAGAAACAAATCCTATTGTTGTTGGTATTATGAATGGGGGACTAATTCCTATGGGATTGCTGGTATCGGAGCTGGATTTTCCATTACAAATCGATTATCTGCATGCTACTCGCTATCGAGATAAAACCAATGGCGGTGAATTACAATGGCTTGCCTCACCAAAAATTCCAATGCATGATAGAACCATATTATTGGTTGATGATATCCATGATGAAGGTATAACGCTTGAGGCAATAAAAGCCTATTGTAAAAAAGAAGGGGCAAAAAAAGTGTATAGTGCCGTTTTAGTGAATAAAATTCATGATCGAAAAAATAATACGGGTGCTGATTTTGTTGCCTTAGAAATTCCGGATCGTTATGTGTTTGGTTTTGGTATGGATTATAAAGGTTTATTGCGCAATGCGCCTGGGATCTACGCAGTAAAGGGCTTATAAATGACCACTGAAAATAAACAGTTTGCAATTATTGGCGGCACGGGTTTAACCGCTTTAAAAAATTTTGATATTGTCCGTCGTGAAATTGTGATGACACCCTATGGTGAACCCTCTTCACCTCTTGCTTATGGTTGTATAAACAATCATTCGAATCATAAAACTGGACAAGCACAAGCTAACACAAATGAAGTTGTTTTTCTGGCACGTCATGGGCATGCTCATAGTATTCCTCCACATATGGTTAATTACCGGGCTAATTTATTTGCTTTAAAAAATGTGGGTGTGACAACAGTCATTGCTGTTAACGCAGTGGGTGGAATTCGTGATGATATGAGTCCGGGAAGTCTGGTCATACCTGATCAGATTATTGATTATACCACCAGTCGGATTAATACTTTTTTTGAAAAAAATCTTACCCAGGTGACGCATATTGATTTTTCATATCCATACAGTAGTGCACTAAGCCAGCTCATTTTAAAGACCGCAAAAAAAGAGAAAATCAATATCATTCAAGGGGCCACTTATGCGGCAACTGAAGGGCCAAGACTCGAAACGGCAGCGGAAATTCAACGTCTTAAACAGGATGGCTGTGATATTGTCGGCATGACGGGTATGCCTGAAGCTGCTTTAGCAAGAGAACTTGAGATGGGTTATGTTTCAATTTGCGTTAATGCAAACTGGGCTGCCGGCTTAAGTGAAGAATTGATAACCATGGAAGCAATAGAGAAAAATCTTGAGGGTGGTTTAGAAAAAGCACGCAGCTTACTTGCTGCGCTATTAAATACCGCTCATCAGGGATGAAGCTTATCATCCCTGAAGCTGTTTTTAATGATGAAACCACTTAAGCAACTATTCACTCTCATCGGGTGATGTCGTGAAGGGTGTTACGTAGATAAGCATGCCAAAAACAGGATTGTCCAGATAATGTAGTTCACGACTGCGCATTTTTCGATTTTGTTTAAATTGATAAACCTGGTTGACACATTGCTTAACATCTAAGCCTTCGTCTAAAGGTGTATTGTCAATTGTAAGCGCCTGTACTTTTTCTTCTTCTGGTTTGGCTGTGCCGTTTTCCAGTTGTTCATCCAGTGCTTTATCCATGTCCTTGTTATCATTCGTTTCTGTCGGAGCAACCGGTTGTATATAAACACACTGTGAGGCACTAAGATCAACTTCTATATGAAGATATCGAGATACATATAAATTCAGATCGCCTGCAGGAATTAAATCATCAGAAAACTGATTAGAAATGATGCGAACAGGTAAAGCCTGTTGTTTAGATAAAGAACGCTGAGTCCATCCAAAATGGGCTAATAGTTTATAATTTGGTGAATAACGCAGATGAGCAGCAGACTCTGATAATTTGTAATTTTCAGAAGTTAACGCAGCAATACCATTTCTTAAAGGAAAAAAATTCTGGTTTTGCATATTATATTCAGCCAAAGCGGGAATATCATTCGTGACGGGATTATTATCAGTGGTATTGCTTACAAGATCAGAAATGCTATTATCGTTTATAAGATTGGGTCTGCTCCAAAATTCATCCTGTTTGCCCTGTTCATTGATATGTCTAAAAAGAATGACCTCAATGATATAATATTGTTGTTCATCTTTTTCTTCAGGAGTGGACTGCTCGGTATTACTCTGCTGAGCGTCAACCTCCTTTTCTGTTTGCGCGAATAATGGCAGACTGATAGAAATAAATAGAAAAAAACAAAAAATTGTTTTAAGAATATTTGGCATACTGTAGGTTCTCATTTTATAAGCGATATATTATGCAAAATAGGACAAGGGAAAGCTATACTAGAATGTGTAAATATAAACAATAATGGACAAATAAGCGCTATGTCGGTAATTAATGTTGCAAAAATGGGTGATCCTTGTCTGGCAATGAAAGCAAAACCAGTCAATGATTTTAAAAATGATGAATTACAAAAAAATGTCTCTGATATGATAGATACAATGAGATATTATCAAGGGGTTGGCCTGGCTGCACCACAAATTCATTTATCACAACAAATTATCGTACTTGAGGTCACCGATAATGCTCGTTATCCAGAGGCTCAGCCTATAGCACTGGATATCTTAATTAATCCTGAGATTCTGGTATTTTCACAACAGCAGGAAGCAGACTGGGAAGGCTGTCTTAGTTTACCGGGTATGAGAGGCCGTGTGCTTCGTTCTGAAAGTATTACCTATCAAGCAATGAATCTTGCCGGGGAATCAATAAAACAAACGGTTAATGGTTTTCATGCAAGGATTATCCAACATGAAATCGATCATCTTAATGGTATTTTATACCCGCAAAGGATTGAGGGTTTATCTGACTTTGGTTTTGAAGAAAGCCTGCCTGCTTTTCAGCAGACAGAACACTGAGATGTTAATTGAAGTAGTCCTGGGGAAATGCGTTAAATTCATGAGCAACGACTAATTCGTAAGCGCTTAAGCAACTACCGTTATTTCAAAAAAGTTTTCCCTACCTCATAATCGCTAGATGTCAACCAACCTGTCGCATTTTCTTGAATTTATCTTTATGGGGGCTTTGCCCCCAAACCCCCAAGGTATTTTTACA
>JAHXHI010000143.1 GCA_025656775.1 gamma proteobacterium symbiont of Bathyaustriella thionipta | reverse complement strand
CTCCATAATGGTTTATTGATCTGATCCTTGTTTATGTAAAAAGTTCCCTTATTATATCAATTTTTCTCATTTATAATGATCTTGCCCTGCAGGATATAAAAATAAAAGGGGATAGAGTTTGACAAGGATTAGGAAAACACGCTAAAATTTATCGTCTTGGATTCATGGTTTTTGTTATTGCGTCACTCGAGCTCGGATTGGGTGACTTACTTGTCCTTTTAATTAATATTTAAACGGAAGTATTTTAAACAAAAGCCTTATTATTTACTTTGGTATGTTTGGAGTATGCGTATGTACGCAGTAATTAAAACTGGCGGTAAGCAGTATAAAGTAAGCGAAGGTCAGACGCTTAAAGTTGAAAAGTTGAACGCCGAAGAAGGTGCCAGCATTGATCTTAATGAAGTTTTGATGGTTGCTGATGGCGACGATGTTAAAGTGGGTGCACCTTTTCTTGATGGTGGTAAAGTGACAGCAACAGTTGCTTCTCATGGTCGTGCCAAGAAAGTAACAATTGTTAAGTTTAGACGTCGTAAGCATCATCGCAAACAGATGGGGCATCGTCAGTCTTATACTGAACTTAAAATTGAAAAAATTACTGCTTAATCTGCGGTAGTTTTAGTATAAAAATTAATACCGAAACTTTTAAATATAAAAGACGTGTATTAAGAGAAGGATAATAAAATGGCTCATAAAAAAGCGGGTGGTAGTACCAGAAACGGACGTGATTCGGTATCGAAACGTCTTGGTGTTAAAAAATTCGGTGGTGAAATGGTTGTCGGCGGTAATATTCTTATCCGTCAGCGCGGCACTAAAGTTCATCCTGGTTTGAATGTGGGTATTGGTAAAGATGATACTTTATTTGCCAAGGCTGATGGTCGTGTTGTTTTTGAAACAAAAGGCCCTAAAAACCGTCAATTTGTTAGCGTTATAGCGGCATAAATTTTTTATTCCGGTAGCCTGCTTTTGCTTAAGAAAAGCTAAACCGGGTTTAAAAATTCAGTATAAACTGACACGAAAAGGCTCTACCAGTTTCTGGCGGAGCCTTTTTTCGTTTTCTGAATTATTATAACAAGCTGTTATAAAATGCACTCAAAGTGCGCTTTTCACTGTCCACCACTTATAAGAAAAAGGCTGAAAATGAAATTCGTTGATGAAACGACCATAAAGGTTGAATCCGGTCAGGGTGGCAGAGGTATTGTCAGCTTTCGTCGTGAAAAATACATTCCATTTGGTGGTCCCGATGGCGGTGATGGCGGTGATGGTGGTTCCGTTTATCTTAGAGCCAGTGATGCTCTAAATACTCTGGCTGATTTTCGCATGACACGATTTTACAAAGCAAAAAATGGTCAGGCAGGGCAGGGTAAAGAAAAAACCGGCCGAGGCGGGGATGATCTTTATGTGGACGTGCCGGTAGGTACCAGTGTTATTGATATAGAAACACAGGAAAGCCTGGGGGATCTGACAGAAGCCGGTCAGGTGCTTCTGGTTGCACGAGGCGGTTTTCATGGCCTTGGCAACACCCGTTTCAAGAGCAGTGTGAATCGTGCCCCAAGACAAAGTACGCTCGGCACGCCTGCAGAACGTCGAGAGTTGAAACTGGAACTCAAAGTGCTGGCTGATGTGGGCTTGCTGGGTATGCCTAATGCAGGTAAATCGACGTTTATTCGTGCTATTTCGGAAGCTAAACCCAAAGTGGCTGATTATCCTTTTACCACCTTAATTCCCAATCTGGGTGTGGTCAGTGTGGTGCCGCATCGCAGTTTTGTGGTTGCAGATATTCCTGGTGTGATTGAAGGGGCTTCTGAAGGTGCCGGGCTTGGCATTCGCTTTTTAAAACATGTGGCCAGAACAGGGTTATTATTACATTTTATTGATGTTGAACCATATGACGGCAGCAGTCCTGTCGATAGTTTCAAGGCGATTGAAAAAGAGCTGGAAAAATTTAGTGATGCGACAGCTGAAGGAAGTTCTCATGAGCAGATTGATAGTCTAATCAAAAAAGAACGCTGGTTGGTCATCAATAAAACTGATTTATTACTGGATGAGGAACGGCAGCAAAAATGCAATGAAATTGTTCAGGCGCTTGATTGGCAAGGTCCGGTTTTTCAAGTATCGGCTATGAACAAAGAAGGTACAAGAGAGCTTTGTTTTGCTATTATGGATTATCTGGAAGCTCAGGTCGGTTTCAAAGGTCACTCGGATAAAGATGATATTGAAGAAGATTATGAACAAATTACCAGCGGCACTTATGATGTCGTCACTGGAAAAATTATTAAATAATACTGACAGCTGATATCTTTAATACCTGAAAAAGCATTTTACATGAGAATACAAAAACGCAATCATTTACCTAAAACCCATCGCTGGGTTGTTAAAATTGGCAGTGCTTTATTAACCAATGAAGGCAGTGGGCTGGATTATGATGCGATTGCTCTTTGGGTAAAGCAAATGGCGGGTCTGATTGGTACTACAGCACACAGTGCTGAGTCAACTCAGGAAGACGTTGAAATTATTCTGGTTTCTTCCGGTGCTGTGGCCGAAGGCATGAAACGTATGGGCTGGAAAGCCCGCCCTGACTCGGTCTATAAACTTCAGGCTGCCGCCGCTGTCGGTCAAATGGGTCTGGTACAGGCTTATGAATCCCAATTTCAAAAACATGAACTGCATACTGCACAGATTCTGCTTACCCATGATGATTTATCCAATCGTACACGTTATCTGAATGCCCGTTCGGTATTATTAAAACTCATTACTCTGGGTATTGTTCCCGTGGTTAATGAAAATGATACCGTTGTTACCGATGAAATTCGTTTTGGTGATAATGATACGCTGGCTGCACTAGTAGCCAATCTGGTTGATGCTGACTTATTGGTGATATTAACTGATCAACAGGGAATGTTTGACAGTGATCCCAGACAGAATAAGCAAGCCAGGTTATTGACGGAAGTGGATGCACTTGATCCCGAACTAGACAGTATGGCGGGTGATAGTAAGGGCGTTCTTGGCAGAGGTGGTATGGCTACCAAGTTAAGAGCTGCTCGTTTGGCTGCTCGTTCCGGTGCCGCGACCATTATTGCTTCAGGCCGTGAAAGTAATGTATTGAGCCGAATCTATCAGGGTGAGCAAATCGGCACACTCCTGATGGCTAATCTTGCACCATTGCTGGCAAGGAAACAGTGGCTGGCAGGACACCTGCAAATGAAAGGTGAACTGGTACTTGATAATGGGGCAGCCAGTGTGCTCAAAAGCAAAGGTTCCAGCCTGTTGGCAGTAGGTGTCAAAGAAGTCATAGGTCAATTTGTACGGGGTGATATGGTGGTCTGCGTTGATAAAGATGGGCGGGAAATAGCGCGGGGGCTTATCAATTACAATAGCGATGAGGCTAACCAGATAAAAGGCTATGCCACCAGTAAAATAGCCGAAGTTCTGGGTTATATTGATGAACCGGAATTAATACATAGAGACAATCTGGTTGTTATTTAATCATTAATGTTCAAACGATTATTGTTAAAATAGCTTGATCTTTCGCTGGAAATATCCGATAATCTCCTGCTTTCAAAATTAGCCGTATAAGATTGATACAAATTTTACAAATTCTAGGAGTAGACCATTGGCAAATTCACCACAAGCTAAAAAACGCGCACGTCAGGCAGTTAAACGTCGTACCAGAAACGTCGCTAAGCGTTCTGAGTTCCGTACCGTACTTAAAAGTATCGTTTATGCAATTGATGCAGGTGACAAAGAGTCTGCAGTCAGTGCATTTACAGCTGCTAAACCTGTGATCGATAGCATGGTCAGCAAAGGTCTTATTCATAAAAACAATGCTGCTCGTCATAAGAGTCGTCTAAATGCCAGAATCAAAGCTCTAGGCTAAGTTTTTTCTCTGTTATTAGAGATGTTTTGCTAAAAGAAATACTTACTTAAGAATTGTTATTAAAAATAAATATCTTGAGAATGAAAGAGTACCATCTTAGAAGCTAATAATTGATACAAAAAGCCGGACTCATAGAGTTCGGCTTTTTTGTTTTAAGTCATTTTCCATCAGATCGGAATGAGCCTTAAATTGTTTAAATCCACCCTTATTGTCAGTGCTATGACATTGCTATCCCGAGTCCTGGGTTTTATTCGGGATGTGGTTTTTGCTCGTGAGTTTGGTGCATCTGCAGGAATGGATGCTTTTTTAATCGCCTTTAAAATCCCCAATTTTATGCGTCGCCTGTTTGCTGAAGGTGCATTTAATCAGGCATTTGTGCCGACACTGGGTGAATACAAGGAAAATAAAGATAAAGAGACTGTTAAGGATCTGATTCAACATGTTTTTGGTACTTTGGGGGGCTGGCTTTTTATGATTACCCTGATGGGTGTCATTGCCGCTCCGATCATTATTATGATTTTTGCCCCGGGCTATCTGGAGCAGCAAAACCAATATCAATATGAATTAACGGTTAATTTATTACGTATTACCTTCCCCTATATTCTGTTTATTTCATTGGTTGCTTTTGCCGGTGGTATTTTAAATACTTATCAACAGTTTGCAGTGCCGGCATTTACGCCGGTTTTACTTAATGTGGTTTTGATTTCGGCCACTTACTGGATTGTACCCATGATGGATGAACCGGTAATGGGATTGGCAATCGGTGTTTTTCTGGCAGGTTTATTGCAGCTATTGTTTCAACTGCCTTTTATATCACGCATGGGGTTTCTCAGTCGGCCTCGCTGGAATAGACAGCACCCGGGTGTAAAAAAAATTCTAACGCTTATGTTGCCGGCTATTTTTGGCGCTTCGGTGGCACAAATTAATCTATTACTTGATACTATTATTGCATCATTGCTGGTGACGGGCAGTATTTCCTGGTTGTATTATTCAGATCGACTTATGGAGTTTCCTCTGGGTATTCTGGGGGTAGCGCTTGCGACGGTTATTTTACCCAGTTTGTCTAAACAGCATGTGAATGATTCAAAAGAAGAATTTTCAGCCACTTTGGATAAGGCCATTCGCTGGGTGATTTATCTCGGTATGCCTTCTGCCATTGGCTTGTTTATGTTGGCCGCACCCATTATTACCACATTATTCGGCAGTGAAAAATTTCTGAAAAATGATATTGAAATGTCAGCCATGAGTCTGATGGCTTATAGTTTTGGTTTGTTGGGATTTATTCTGGTGAAAGTCCTCTTACCGGGCTTTTACTCACGTCAGGATACTAAAACACCGGTTAAAATAGGGATTAAAGCACTGATAATCAATATGGTGTTTAATATTGCTATCGTAGTCCCCTGGTTTTTAATGGACTACCCTGGCGCTCATGCCGGTCTGGCCATAGCCACCTCGATCTCTGCGTTTAGTAATGCCTTTTTGCTATACCGATGGTTACGCAAACATGATGTCTATTGGCCTGCATCAGGTTGGGGCAAAGTCTGGTTACAGGCTGTTATTGCGAACAGTGTGATGCTAGTGGTTTTATGGCTGACAAAATATGAACTGGATCAATGGCTGAATTGGCCGACATCAGAACGAATTATACATTTATTATTAACCATTGCATTGGCCATAGCCGTTTATTTTGCCTGTCTCTTTATGCTTGGTGTAAGAAAAGGAAATTTTTTCCCTGCGAAATAAAAACAGTCCTACTCTAAGCTTTCATATTGTTGTAAAATTATGGGTTTACTAATAGCCCGGGATGAGAAATGGAAATAATTCGTGGTTTACACAATCTGAGCCGACAAAAACAGGGCTGTGTTGCTACGATAGGTAATTTTGATGGTGTGCATAGCGGGCATCAGCATATATTGGCACAATTAGCTGAAAAAGCTCAGGCCAGCCAATTGCCTTCTATTGTGATCACCTTTGAGCCACAACCACAGGAATTCTTTGTTCCGCAACGTTCTCCTGCTCGATTAACCCGTTTTAGAGATAAAGCGGAAGTGATTGCAGATTGTGGCATTGATAAGTTACTGGTCATTCATTTTAATGAATCATTTTCTCAGCTCAGTGCCGAGCATTTTGTGCAGCAGATTCTGGTGGACAAACTGGGTATTCGCTATCTACAGGTAGGTGATGACTTTCAGTTTGGTAAGGGTCGTAGCGGTAGTTTTGCGACATTGCTTGAGAGTGGTAAAGAATTTGACTTTGACGTTGAAAATACCCCGACTTTTTCACTTGATAATGAACGAGTCAGCAGTACGTGCATTCGTCAGGCTTTAGAAACGGGTAATATGGAGCTGACCAGACAATTATTAAACCGTCCTTATTGGATGTCCGGTCATATACAGCACGGCGCCAAGCGGGGACGAACTATTGGTTTTCCAACGGCTAATGTTCCCTTACATCGTGAAACGCCAGCAGTTTCAGGTGTCTTTGCTGTCAGGTTGTGGGGTAAAGACCTGGGAATTTGTAAAGAGACGATTGAACATGCAAATGATGCTTCTCGTCAGGGTATCAATGGTATTGCTAATATTGGTTATCGACCAACCGTTGACGGACAAAAAGGTCTATTAGAGGTTCATCTGTTTGATTTTAAAGGTGACCTCTATGGCAAGCTGGTACATGTGGATTTTTTACATAAAATCCGGGATGAAATGAAGTTTGATTCTTTTGAGATATTGAAAGAGCAAATATTAAAAGATGTGGTGGAAGCAAACGCTTATTTTTCTAAATAAGTTCATTTGCAATTAATACAGACGTTAAGTGAGAACATTGTGAGCAAGCAAAATATCTACAAAGATACCTTGAATTTACCCAAAACAAAATTCCCTATGAAGGCAAATCTGGCCCAGCGTGAGCCTGGAATGCTGGCACAATGGGAACAAAGCGGTATTTACAAAAAATTGCGGGAGAAAGCGGCGGGACGCCCAAAATTTATTCTTCATGATGGTCCTCCTTATGCTAATGGCAATATTCATATTGGTCATGCTGTCAATAAAATCCTCAAAGATATTATTATCAAATCTCAGACACTGGGCGGCTATGATGCGCCTTATATACCGGGCTGGGATTGTCATGGCCTGCCCATTGAGCTCAATGTCGAGAAGAAGTTAGGCAAGGCCGGTGTTAAGGTCGATGCCAAAACCTTCCGTAATGGTTGTCGTGATTATGCGCGCAAACAGGTTAATGGGCAAAAAGAAGATTTTAAACGTCTGGGTGTCATGGGTGACTGGGATAATCCTTATCTCACCATGGATTTTAATTTTGAAGCCAATATTATTCGCACTTTAGGCAAAATTATTGACAAAGGTCACCTGCATAAAGGTTACAAGCCCGTGCATTGGTGTACTGATTGCGGATCGGCTCTGGCAGAAGCGGAAGTTGAATATGAAGATAAAAATTCACCAGCCATTGATGTACGTTTTAAAGTACTGGATAAGTCTGCGGTATTAGATAAATTTAATGCTGCAGATGATAGTGAGCAAAATATTAATGCCGTTATCTGGACTACAACACCCTGGACACTGCCTGCCAATCAGGCTGTCGCTCTTCATGCTGAATTTGATTATGTACTGGTTAAAACCGATAGCGAAATATTGATATTAGCAGAAGATCTTTATGAAAGCGCTTTGCAGCGTTACGGTGTAGAAAAATTTGCAATACTGGGACGCTGTAAAGGTGCTGTACTTGAGCGTCAGCAATTACAACACCCTTTCTATGAACGTCAGGTCCCGGTTATTCTGGGCGATCATGTGACTGCTGATTCCGGTACCGGGGCCGTACATACTGCGCCTGGACATGGTCAGGAAGATTATGTCGTCGGTATGCAATATGATCTGGAAGTGGATAATCCAGTAGGTGCTAACGGCTGTTTTGTTAGTGGTACACCTTTATTTGAAGGTCAGCATGTATTCAAAGCTAATCCGCAGGTATTAGAGGTTTTACAGGAAAAGGGTGCATTGCTTAATCATGAACAAATGCTGCACAGCTATCCCCATTGCTGGCGTCATAAAACACCGATTATTTTCCGTGCCACACCACAATGGTTTATTAGTATGGATCAAAGTGGTTTACGTACCCTGGCTACTGAAGCGGCAAGAAAAACTGTTTGGCTGCCTGACTGGGGTAAAGCGCGTATTGAAGGCATGCTGGAAAATCGACCTGACTGGTGTATCTCACGGCAACGTACCTGGGGGGTGCCAATTACGCTGTTTGTCCACAATGAAACACAGGAATTGCATCCTGATACGGCTGATTTGATTGAAAAAGTGGCTTTACGAGTCGCACAAAATGGTATTGATGACTGGTTTGAATTAGAAGCTTCTGAACTGATTGGCGATGATGCAGAAAATTATACTAAGGTCGTCGATACCTTAGACGTCTGGTTTGATTCAGGGGTGACTCATGCCTGCGTGATTAAGGAACGACAAGAATTAGAATTCCCCGCCGATCTTTATCTTGAAGGTTCCGATCAGCATCGCGGCTGGTTTCAGTCATCATTGCTGACTTCAGTGGCAGTGAATGATGTTGCACCCTATAAAGAAGTACTGACTCATGGATTTGTCGTGGATGCACAGGGCAAAAAAATGTCTAAATCCAGGGGTAATGTGATTGCACCGCAAAAAATCATGAAAACCCTGGGGGCAGATATTCTCAGGCTTTGGGTGTCTTCAACGGATTACACGGGTGAAGTGACGGTTTCGGATGAAATATTAAAGCGTACTGCTGATGCCTATCGCCGCATTCGTAATACCGCTCGCTTTATGCTGGCCAATATGGATGGTTTTGAGCCTGCTCAAAACAGTGTGTCTGTTGAACAAATGCTGCCGCTTGATCGTTGGATTACGGTCAAGGCAGAATATTTGCAGCAGGAAATTATAGCGGCTTATGAACAATATGACTTTCATCTTGTCTATCAAAAAGTCCATAATTTCTGTGCCATGGATTTGGGGGCATTTTATCTGGATGTGATTAAAGATCGCCAGTACACTACTCAACCTGATAGTAATGCCAGACGCTCAGCACAAACGGCATTACATCATATTATTGAAGCAATGACTCGCTGGATTGCCCCCATTTTGAGCTTTACTGCTGAAGAACTCTGGGCACTTATTCCGGGGGAACGCCCCGAATCTGTTTTCTTTGAAACCTGGTATCCATTTCCACCAGAAGTTCAGGACGAAATGGATGATGACTACTGGCAGCAAGTTTTAAAAGTGCGGGTTGCCTGTAGTAAAGAAATGGAAAAACTGCGTGTTGATAAGACCATCGGTTCCTCTTTAGATGCAGAGATTGAGCTTTATTGTGATGAGCAGCTGCAAACAATTTTGAGCAGACTGGGTGATGAACTTCGATTCGTATTAATTACTTCTGCTGTTCACCTGCATGACATTGCTGATAAGCCGGCAGATGCGGTTGAAGTTGATGAGCTTCCAGGTATTGCGCTTACTGTGAATGCATCGGAGCATACAAAATGTGTGCGTTGCTGGCATCACCGTGAAGATGTAGGCAGTCATAGTGAACATCCAGAACTTTGTGGACGATGTGTCGATAATGTGGCAGGTGATGGTGAAATACGTCACTTTGCATAATGGCTTTTATTGAACACCTTAACGGATAGAGTAAATGTTGAAATATTTATGGCTGACAGCCTTGATTATTGTGCTTGATCTGGGCAGTAAGGCCATTGTTAGTCAGCATTTCAGTCTCTATGAAACAATGGCAGTGATCCCGGGTTGGTTTAATCTGACACTGGCTCATAATTCCGGTGCTGCATTTAGTTTTCTGGCAGAGGAATCCGGGTGGCAGCGTTGGTTTTTTGCTGCCATAGCCCTTATTGTCAGTACTATTATCTTTTTCTGGATAAAGCGTCTGCAAACTCATGAGCGTTGGATGGCTATTGCCCTGGCTTCTGTACTTGGCGGAGCATTGGGTAATCTCTGGGATAGACTGACCCTGGGGTATGTGATCGATTTTCTTGATGTTTACTACCAGAGCGGCCTTGACAATGCCATGCACTGGCCGGCATTTAATATCGCTGATATGGCCATCAGCATTGGTGCCGTGATGCTTATTATAGATGCGCTGTTTACTAAAGAAGATACCAATAGCACACGATAATTTCAAACAAATTAATACGCTTGTTCAACACAAAAGGTAATACAGTGACAAACTCAGGTTCTGGTTCCGGTAAGGAAAAAAAAGTAGATAATGACAGTACGGTCAGTATCCATTTTAGCTTAACTCTGGCTGACGGCACACCTGTTGACGGCACACAGGATGGTGAACCGATGACCTTTACTATGGGCGATAGTTCAATGATTCCAGCCCTTGAAGAAGTTATTTTTGGTCTGTCGATTGGTGATAAGCAGCAGATCAGTCTGGACCCTCGGGATACCTTTGGGTTTCCTGATGAAGAAAATAAACACTGGATGAATAAACCCGAATTTGATCAGGACGTTGAATTAGAAGAAGGCTTGATGATCGAATTCGGTACACCGGCCGGCGATCAGATTCCTGGCATCTTACTGGAAATAACTGATGATAAAGTTCTGGTGGATTTTAACCATCCGCTGGCAGGCCATGAAGTGGTTTTTTCAGTTGAAGTGATTGATATAACATAAGGCATAGGGACAATACTGAGGTGAGCCTGAACAATGCTGTTATCGCTATTTCAGGCATAAAAAATGGTCACTACTTTTGCTGAATAGTGACCATTAATCAGCATTAATAACATCCAGTTATAATAAATAAATCCATTTATACTGATATTCTACAATAAAAAATCCTTTTCAGATTTTAGTAGCATCTAAATTTAAAAACTCAGAGATACCTGCTCTGTTAATGCAGACAGTTCCATGTCTGCATTGTAAAATTGAGCTAACCTGTTGTAGTTTTTTTCACGCTTAATCTGTCATGTTCCTTCATGCTCATTTAAGCTGAAAATAGTATAAAATAGGCCCTGTATCAGAACAGCAGGAATTATCCGATAAGATTGTAGGAATTCTACCTATCCTGTTTTAAATAGAAATAGAAATAGAAATAGAAATAGAAATAGAAATAGAAATAGAAATGGAAATAGAAATGGAAATAGAAATGGAAATAGAAATGGAAATTGAAGGAAAGACTATGCAGCTTAAGTTGGCAAATCCTCGTGGATTTTGTGCAGGTGTTGATCGAGCCATTGAAATTGTGGAACGTGCATTAACGTTATTCGGTGCACCGATATATGTCCGTCATGAAGTCGTCCATAATCGAGCCGTTGTTGAATCATTGAAAGAGCGTGGCGCTGTTTTTGTTGAAGAGTTAAGCGATGTGCCGGATGGCACTATTGTTATCTTTAGTGCGCATGGCGTGTCAAAAGCGGTAAAAAAAGAAGCCGATAAACGAGACATTAAAGTTTTTGATGCCACCTGCCCTCTGGTAACCAAAGTACACCTGGAAGTTTCCCGTTTCAGTAAAATTGGCCGGGATTGTATATTAATTGGTCATGCAGGACACCCTGAAGTGGAAGGGACTATGGGGCAGTATGAACAGCAATATGGCGGCCACATCTATTTAGTAGAAACCCCGGCAGATGTTGAGTATCTGCAAGTGAACAATCCCAATGAACTAGCCTATGTTACCCAAACAACACTATCAATTGATGATACCTCTGATGTCATTAATGCACTGACAACAAAGTTTCCAAACATAGCAGGACCAAAGAAAAATGACATTTGTTATGCCACACAAAGCCGACAGGATGCAGTGAAAAAATTATCTAATACGGCAGATCTCGTTTTGATTGTGGGTTCGCCTAATAGCTCAAATTCAAATCGCCTGAGAGAAGTTGCGCAGAGACAGGGCGCGCAAGCTTATCTGATTGATTCTGCAAATGAAATAAAGACACGCTGGTTGGAGGATTGCCAACAGGTCGGTGTCACAGCAGGTGCTTCAGCACCGGAATATCTGGTTGAAGAAGTGGTGAGCTTTCTTAAAAAACAGGGTATTCAGGCAGAGAATATTGAATTGGGCGAAAAAGAAACCGTTGTTTTTTCATTACCCAAAGAATTACAGCGTTAATTAATTATCACTAAGCAGCAATTAATCCCACCAGAGATCTGCTCAAGAAGTTGTTCAAATGGTTACTTTTTAA
>JAHXHI010000303.1 GCA_025656775.1 gamma proteobacterium symbiont of Bathyaustriella thionipta | reverse complement strand
ATAGACATGTCGGTTTTAATAAATTACATAACTTTTCTGTCAAGCTTTTTTTTTCAATTTTTTTTAAATTTATGCTGAATAGTTACATGAATTTTAGGTCGAAGTTCAATAATTTCTAAAATATATTGCTCATCTGTCTGAGATTTTTTATAGACAATTTTTTGTTCGACAACATTTTTGTCGATTAAGTTAAGGCGTTTTATGCGATTAATTTCACCACCGGAAGCCAATATATCCAATGCATGATTTAATCGTTTATTTTGATGGTCTAATTTTTTTTAAAATTATTTTGTCTTTGTCTGCCTTTAGATGATGCTAATTTATAGGTTAATGTCTCAATTTTTCTGATATCATCATTAATAATATCACCTATTTTCAGTCTTATGTTTTCTGTATTAATTTTCTCACGATGTTCATTATTCAGGTTTGAGAAATAATATTCCAAAATAGCAAGCAGAACAAAACCCAGTAAATAAAGAATTAACTGAAGATAAATTCTGGATGACTTAATAACCTTTTCAGGCGCTTCACTAAAGTGATAAGATGAACTGTATTCCACTTACTCCTCCTTTTTTTCAGACGCATCAGGTAAAGCAAAACCATAATTAGAAAAAATAGCCAGACCCTCAGGTGATTTTGCAAGTTCCATAAATTTTTTTGCAGTATCAGAATACTTTGAAAAGGTTAATAAATTAAGTGCAAGGCGTTTTGGTTTTGCTTCTTCTGGTTGTAAAGGAATAACATCAATCTGCTCTTTATTTTCTTCAAAATAGGCTGTTGCTTTCCAGTTAATAATGATATCAGCATCACCATTTTTAATAGCCTGATTGAGCGTTCTTGAGTCACTTGTCTGGTATATCGCATTGTTAACTACTTTTTCATAAATTCCTTTCTTTACCAGAATTTTCTTTGTTTCTCTGCCAATACTCCCCATTTCAGGGCTGGCAATTACCACGGAGAGGTTTTCATCGTACAAATTGTTTAAATCAGCACTGATATTTTTAGGATTACCTTTGGCAACCATCATAGCAGCCTGATTAAAACCAAGATCAACATAATGACTTAATAAGCCTTCATCAAAATGGCGCTCTCGATAAGAAAAAGAGCCCGGTAGATATAAGTCACCTTTTTTACTGGTTTTAAGACTTTGATACAAACCTTCTGATCCCCCCTGAGAGATAATAATATTAATGCCTTCATGAGCCGCTTCAAATTTTTTTGCAATGTCATTTATTGGTTTGACCATCGTAATACCACAATAAATCAAAATATCTGTTTTCTTTAATTTATTTTGTTGAGTGTTATCACATGCACTTAGACTTATTAAGAAAAATAAAGGGAATAAAATAAACAATCGAAAAAAACGCAACTGAGAAGATATAAACATGAGATTATCCTGAAGTTAAGTTAAGTTTACTTTAAATGATCGTATTAACACTACCGCCAACATACTTCAATGATACCATAGATGATTTACCTGAAACTTCTTTCACATAATGGACGTGTATTCTGGACAGTTCATTCATTTCAATGGGTTTAATAAGATAATAATTAATACCTGATTTTATGGCATCCAGTCAAAATTTTTCGATTTTAGGAAAGGAAATCTCCTAATTCAAATACCAGTATTTTTTTAAATAGACTGAATTCATACATAGACTTTTTAGCTGAGTGATATATAATTTGATTATTATACACTTATTAACTAATTATAAAAATGATTATGACAAGAGCCATTACAACATTCACATTACCTCTTTTTATTCACTCAGTGCCTGCTGGTTTTCCATCACCTGCCGATGATTATCTGGAACAGTCTCTGGATTTAAACACCTATTTAATCAAACATCCGGCAGCCACTTATCTGGCTCGTGCCAAGGGCGACTCTATGGAAGGCTGCGGTATCTTCGATGGTGATTTATTAGTTGTTGACCGTAGTCGTAATGCCCAGCATGGCGAGATTATTATTGCCGCACTAGATGGTCAACTCACCTGTAAAATACTCGATAAAAATAAGCAATGCCTCATATCAGCCAATAAAACCTATGCACCGATAGCCATCAGCGAGTTTTCTGATTTAATTATTGAAGGTGTCGTAATTCATTCCATACGTCATCATGTTTAATCTTTCCAGTAAAGAAGAAAGCGATGTTTTGTCTGGTTGACTGCAATAGTTTTTATGCCTCCTGTGAGCAGGTGTTTCGTCCTGATCTGCGTAATAAGCCCGTCATTGTGTTATCCAATAATGATTGTTTTATTGTAGCACGCTCCGCTCAGGCTAAAGCAATGGGGATCGGTGATTTACAATCAATGTTTGACATTAAAGACTGGTTAAAACAACAGGATATTGCTATTTTCTCCAGCAACTATCCTCTCTATGGCGACTTATCAGCCCGGGTTATGACGACACTGCAGTTATTTTCATCTCATGTTGAGATTTATAGTATTGATGAGATGTTTCTTTATTTGCAGGATATTAAAAATCGATCACTTAATGACTATGGGCGACAAATCAAGCAAACCGTTTATCAACACACGGCATTACCCGTCGGGGTCGGCATTGCCCCGACCAAAACACTGGCCAAACTGGCCAGTCGGGCCGCTAAAGATATTCCCAAATGTCAGGGCGTTTGCGTATTAGATAATGCGCTCAAGTGGGACTGGATGAAAAAGCGTACACCGGTTAATAAAATCTGGGGGATTTCAACGCATTTTGCAGCACGTTTAGCCGAGCTCAATATTGATACTGCCCTGGAGCTAAGCCGTGCAGATCCTAAATATATTCGACGTTATTTTAATGTCTGTGTGGAACGCATTATTGAAGAACTCAATGGCCGTGCCTGCCTGTCACTGGAAGAAATTCCCAGTAAAAAGAAACAAATTTACTGCACCCGTTCTTTTGCCAATAAAACGACTCAATTACAAGTGATACTGGATGCTGTGAGTTTATATGTTGCCCGAGCCTGTGAAAAACTTCGAGCACAGCAATCACTCAGCAGCTCATTACAGGTGTTGCTCTATACTGCCAGCGATGAAAGTCTTTACCATAATCGTCATCAGGTTATTCAGCTGCCCTATCCTACGGACGATACCCGTTTGATTTCAAGTATTGCCCGCCGTATCATAAAACAGCTGTTTAAGCCGGGCATTTTTTATATTAAGGCCGGAGTGGGTTTACTGGATCTGAGCTCCAGAAAACATCGGCAGCTGGATTTGTTTCATCGCGGGCAATCCGCCAAAACAGATAAACTGATGGCCGCCATAGACAAAATTAATCGCCGTCATGGCAAAAACTCTATTTATATTGCCGCTGAAGGCGTGCACCAGAAATGGGCCATGCGTCAGGCTTATCGTTCACCCTCATATACCAGTCAGTGGGATGAGCTACCTGAAATAAAGTGTTAGGGTAATGGCGGCGGCTGGTCATTCATGGTTCTTAAGAAGCGCAGAAGTCTGGCTCGATAGGCATCCTGGCGTATGCCTCTAAAATTCATAATGCGACCAGGTACTGCACGATCGGTTCGCGTCAGGTAATAATTGAGCGTGGCATACCCCCAGGTATGGCCGGATTGGCGCATCGCATCTGAATACTCAAAACCTTCTGACGTACCTGCTTTTCGCCCGAAAACATTCCATAAATTAGGCCCTTTACCATGAGTTTCACTTTTAAAATTATCATGGCAGGAAGAACATTTACGCATAAACATCTCTTCACCTGCAGCGGCATCTGCTGTCTTCAGTAACACTTTAAAGTCAGCACTCAGCACAGGTGTATAGTTTGCCAATGATTCCTGGCTAACCCCCGTCGGCTCTACAGCCTGTGCGTTCAAGCTATAAACACTTAAAATAAGTAATAAAGCGGATAAACAGCTTGAGGATACATTATATTGTTTATTCATCAATTCTCTCTCAAATAAAATCTGTATTATGGTTTATTTAATAGTAGCTCAGTTCTCAAAAAAATCGCTTTAGGGACACCAAAGGCTGTTTTTAATGCCACATCCCGATCCCACTGATTTTTTATACCGCCAATGGCATAGGCATCTTTAATACGAATATGATTAATATGATAACAGGGTGATACTAGTGGGAAAAACTGCAGCGGCCAATCGGTACCATAAATCATTTTTTTAGTCACACCTTCTTCCTGCAAAGCCCTGCCAAGATAATTAAGCTTATTGATCTGTGTCAGACTGGAGACATCAACATAAAGATTTGGATAGTGACGAATCATAGGTAATATCCGGGTAAAATTATCTTCACCCATGCTTTCTCCTGTGGTCGCAATATGAGCAGCAATCACGGTAACGCCATGCTCTAACGGCAGTTTTAAATGGATGGGATCCGCTAATTCATCACGCGCATTGGCAAATGATTTTTCCATTCCGGTATGCGTCAGTAATGGAATATTCAGCTTCGCCATCATTTTATAAAACGGAATATAATCAGGATTGGATGGATCAATATTCATAATTGAAGGGATCCACTTAATTAATAAAGCACCCTGCTGTTTCACTTTTTGCAAACGCTGCAGTGCATCTTTTCGATTAGGGTTAATGCTTGCACCAAAGAGCAGATTATCATATAAGGCAGTTTGTGCTGCCACATAATCATTTGGTACAAAGAGTTGCGTTTCTTTGCGGTTCAGTTGATCATCATGATCAATATAAGCATCCATCGACAGAATAACGGATTGTTTAATCGTTTCAGATTGCGCTATTCTATCACTGAGCTTTTTAAAGAGAATCTGATC
This sequence comes from gamma proteobacterium symbiont of Bathyaustriella thionipta, assembly GCA_025656775.1. Lineage (GTDB taxonomy): Bacteria > Pseudomonadota > Gammaproteobacteria > GRL18 > GRL18 > GRL18. The sequence continues at coordinate 7,316 of JAHXHI010000303.1, read as the reverse complement.
GCCATGCTTAATCAATTCTTCTTCAGTCACCCCCATTGCCCATAAATAAAAGGGAAAGCGAATATTATTACGCATATCTTCATTGATAAAACAACCACTGTCACCATAACCCAGACCAGCAACATGCACATGGGCATCCACAATAGATTTACCGACTCCCGGATTTAAAGCACCCATTGGATTATCACGCATAAACATAAAACTGGTGAAAATAATCACTAATGTTATTACGAAATTTTTTTTCATATTAATCCTTTAATTCATCTCTGCTGCTTCTAGAAACTTACACCTTACTATGATGCAAACCCGAGCAAATCTCACTATAGCAGGGTTCATCCGGTTTTAAAAAGCCATGACGGATGGCAAAATCAATAATCACCAGATTACAGTTTATTTTATAATCCCGGGTGGAGGCTACGCGTTCCAGAACTTTTTCAATGGGCCAGAGATAAAATTCTTCAGCTTCACCATCGGTATTTTCCGGTATAAAATCAGGATCAAGTTGTAAGTCATAAACAAATAAATTATCTTGCTGCAATTTATTATTCTTATGCATCACATAAGACACCAAAGAGACCGGTTTGGCCAACTGCGCAATAGCCTGAGGAATATTGGCTTCTTCAGCACATTCCTTAATCATCGTTTCTTCAATCGAATAACCTGTGCCATGACCACCGGCAACCAGATGATCCAGCTTACCTGGAAAGGTATGCTTATCCATGGCACGTTTGGCAACCCATAGATAGATTTTACCTTGTTTTTCAACCCAGGCATTTAAATGTATACCATATTTTTTGATACCTAATAAAGAAGAGGCTGCTCGCTCAATAGTAAAAAATGATTGTTGATTAAATCCCGTACTGACATCATATTGCTCTCCAACCCAGGAAGAAATCATACCGGACTGGTACCAGCTTTGTGCTGCATCATTAGCAGCCTGAGTACGGCTGTTAAAATCATTAATATTCTCATGAAAGGTGATCGCATCTTTGCCCTGAAATTGTGAAAATGAAAAAATAGCATCGCCTTTATTAATAGCCGGATTTTTAAAAAAATGCACGTTCTCTCTGTGTACATAACCCAATACGGATGTGTCGATAAAAAAGGGAATATAGTCATCTGGATTATATTGATTACATTCCTTTATCCAGTCCCAATAAGCCTTATTTCTTTTTTCGATGGCCAGCATATTTGTTTCCATTGTTTTTTAATAGCAGTTGCAGTTTTATCCGATCTGTTTAATAGTATTGATATTACACAATAAAATTAATATAATGAACGGTTTACATCAAAGCAGTCTCACCGACTGCTTTTTTGTTTCAGTACCTTTAATAAAATAATTAATAAGGTACATACTTTTGCGCTTTTTAATTCAGGCATTTAGTGTGCCGTCCATTATACGCAAAATCAGTATATACAAATAATATTTGTGACTACTAAGATTTTAGGTGAAATTTAGGAACTATTTCGATGTCTGATCATATTATGAATACCTATGGCCGGTTGCCGGTCAGCTTTGTCAAAGGTGACGGCTGTTATCTCTATGATGAACAAGGCCAGCGCTATCTGGATGCGTTAACAGGTATTGCTGTTTGCGGTCTGGGTCATAGTCATCCTGCTGTAGCAAAAGCGATTAGTGAGCAGGCAAGCACATTGATGCATACCTCTAATCTTTACGGCATTCCCAATCAGGAAACTTTGGCTGATAAACTCTGTGAATTATCGGCTATGGATCGGGTCTTTTTCAGTAATTCTGGTGCCGAAGCGAATGAAGCTGCCATTAAAATTGTCCGTCGTTATGGCCATACTCAGGACATTGACCTGCCAACTATTATAGTGGCAAACAAAAGCTTTCACGGCAGAACCTTATCAACCCTTTCAGCAACGGGTAATGCTAAAGTCCAGGCAGGCTTTGAACCCTTAGTTCCCGGCTTTATTCATGTTGATTACAATGATATGGATGCCATCAGGCAGGTGGCTAATAATAATGCCAATATCGTTGCCATCATGGTTGAACCCATTCAGGGCGAAGGTGGATTAGCGACACCGGCTGACAGCTACCTGAAAGAAATACGCACTTTTTGTGATGAAAATAATTTTCTGATGATACTGGATGAAATTCAAACAGGTATCTGCCGGACTGGAAAATGGTTTGCCGGACAACATAGCGACATTATTCCTGATGTCATGACTCTGGCAAAAGGGCTGGGTAATGGCTTTCCAATTGGTGCCTGTCTGGCCAAAGGAACTGCTGCTGAAATTCTGGTCCCCGGTACTCATGGTTCAACATTCGGGGGTAATCCTCTGGCCTGTGCCGCGGCGCTTGCCACGATTCATACCCTGCAGGAAGAAAAGCTGGACCAGCGTGCAGCAGAGTTGGGCGACTATTTTCAACAGGGATTTAAAACAGCTCTGGCAACATTAATTGCACAAGATAAAATCCTCGATATCAGGGGTAAGGGCTTGATGATTGGTATTGAACTTGATCGTCCCTGTACTGAACTGATTAAAAAAGCACTTGATAATAAATTATTAATCAATGTCACCGCTGATAGTGTGGTACGTTTGTTACCGGCATTGATCACCACAAATGCTCAGGCAGATGAAATAATCAGCATTGTCAGTGACCTGATTATAGCGCACACACGCACTTAAATTTGCTCCATTTTTTTAACAAAAAGCCTGCTTCGCAGGAGAACATAATAATGACAACTGAAAACAATTTACGCCACTTTTTAACGTTAATGGATTTTTCCAGTGATGAGCTGAGAAACATGACGGATCGAGCCGTTGTGCTAAAACAAATGCAAAAAGCCGGTGATATATACGAACCCTTAAAAAACCGTATGCTGGGAATGATTTTTGAAAAATCATCAACTCGTACCCGGGTATCTTTTGAAACAGGCATGGTTCAATTTGGCGGCGGCGCATTATTTCTTTCTCCCAGAGATACTCAGTTAGGTCGTGGTGAACCCATTGAAGACAGTGCCCGTGTCTTATCACAAATGGTTGATATTATTATGATCCGCACGTTTGAGCATGAGAAGCTGGAAACATTTGCACACTATTCTTCGGTGCCTGTGATTAATGCCCTGACTGATATGTACCACCCCTGCCAGTTGCTTGCAGACATGCAGTGTTATCAGGAACATCGCGGCAGCATTGAAGGCAAAACAGTCACCTGGGTAGGTGATGGAAATAATATGTGCCACTCTTATATCAATGCGGCACGCCAATGGGGATTTAAACTCAATATTGCCTGCCCTGAAGGATATGATCCGGATCAGCGAATTTTTGCTGCCGCAGGTGATCAGGTCGAAATCATTCGTGATCCGATGGATGCGGCCACAGATTCCGATCTGGTGGTCACTGATGTCTGGACTTCAATGGGACAGGAAGAAGAACAGGCACGCAGAGAAGTTGCTTTTGATGGTTATTATGTTGATGACAAGCTTATGGCTCAGGCTGACAATGACGCAATATTCATGCATTGTCTGCCTGCTCATCGTGGTGAAGAAGTGAGCGCGTCTGTGATTGACGGTAAACAAAGTGTGGTCTGGGATGAAGCCGGAAACCGTCTGCATGCACAAAAAGCACTATTAGAATTTTTAATGAAAATGACACCTTAGTCAGTTAACAATCAATAAAGCCCATTACTTAGAGAAAGTGCACACAATACTCTTATTTATGGCCTTTTTTGGTATCCAATTTTATTGATGTCCGACTTTATTGATGCCATCGTTCTGGCCTTTTTTATTAATGCACCCATTCAGCTGATTATCACCATTGGGCAATGGTTATTAATGGGACGCTTTCTGGCTCCAGAAGATAAAACCATCATCGATGCACTCAACTGTCTCGCATTGAGCTATATTAGCGCTTTTTTACTGTCACTGTTTATCTGGTTTTTCTGGCCCTTCGATCCTGAACTGGTGATGTATAATAATCGTATCAGTATACCTGCCATACTCGGTGAAATGATTGCCATTCCAATTTGGCTAAAATGGTTTGGTTATATTGGTGACAAAAAACCTACAGTTCAGTAATAGGATTTGAAACCGGCTTTTTGCCTGCCAGCGCTAACTTTTCAGATTCATCCGGCATTTGCAAATAAAAACCATCTTCCTTTAACGCATTGATGACCTGTAGCACATCAGCCTGAGCCAGTTTTTTTTCCGGATTTAAGATCAGCTCCATCACAAATTCTAATTTACCCATTGCCTTTAACAGCACTTCCGGCACCTGCGAAAAATCATCTTTATGCACAATATACAGGTATGACCCCTGTTTTTTACTACCTTTATAAATCACTGTATTCATTAAGTTACACTTTTGTTTCAAGATACCATTTGTAGGTTGCAGCCAGCCCTTTTTCAAAAGAAATTGATGCTTTCCAGCCCATTGCAGCCAATCGTGATACATCCATTAGCTTACGCATAGCGCCATCGGGTTTACTGCTGTCAAATGCCAGTTGACCTTCAAAGCCAACCACTTTTTTTACCGTCTCTGCCATTTCTCGAATCGTGCAGTCAAGGCCGGTGCCGACATTAATATGAGACAACATCGGCTGCGTATTCGCTTCATAGGTTTCTTTATCCAGCGCCATGACATAAAGACAGGCAGCAGCCATATCATCAACATGTAAAAACTCACGCATAGGCTTACCACTGCCCCAGACGGTCACTTCAGAATCACCACGCATTTTTGCTTCATGAAAGCGACGCATCACTGCCGGAATCACATGAGAGTTTTCCGGATGAAAATTATCACCCTCGCCATAAAGGTTTGTTGGCATCACCGAACGATAATCTGTACCATATTGACGATTATAGGATTCACACAGTTTGATCCCGGCAATTTTGGCCAGCGCATAGGGTTCATTAGTCGGTTCTAGAATATCCGTCAGCAAAGCATCTTCGCGCATGGGTTGTTCAACCGCACGAGGATAAATACAGGAACTGCCAAGAAACAGGAGTTTTTCAACATCATTACGATATGCGGCATCAACAATATTAGCCTCTATCATCATATTTTGATAAATAAACTCTGCAGGATAGGTATTATTCGCATGAATACCACCGACCTTCGCCGCCGCTAAAAAAACATACTCCGGCTTCTCTTGCTCAAAAAAATCCTGAACCTGCGCCTGATTAACCAGGTCAAGCTCACCGTGAGTACGAGTTAATACATCGGAATACCCCATAGCATCCAGTTGACGCATAATGGCAGAGCCAACCAGACCACGATGCCCTGCGACATAAATTTTACTGTCTTTATTCAGCTGCTTACTCATGATAATCAAATGCCCGATAGCCGTGTTCTTTAACCAGTGAATCCCGCTTTGCCAGGGTTATATCATGCTCCATCATTTCATGAACCATTTCTTCAAGGGTTATTTTGGGTTCCCAGCCCAGTTTTTCTTTAGCTTTGCTCGGATCACCCAATAACGTTTCAACTTCGGTAGGACGGAAATAACGGGGATCAACAGCAACAATTATTTTGCCTGATTCTTCATCATAGCCCTTCTCATCCTCTCCCTCTCCTTCCCAGCGAATGGTTTTACCCAGGTGTCCCCAGGCAAAATTAACAAAGTCACGCACAGAATACTGAACACCTGTAGCAATACAAAAATCATCCGGTTCATCTTGCTGCAGCATCAACCATTGCATTTCCACATAATCTTTAGCATGACCCCAGTCACGTTTGGCATTCATATTACCCAGAAAAACAGTATCCTGAAGTCCCAAGTGAATACGTGCTAAAGCACGAGTAATCTTGCGGGTCACAAATGTCTCACCACGAACAGGTGATTCATGGTTAAATAAAATACCATTACAGGCATACATACCATAAGCTTCACGATAATTCACAGTGATCCAGTAAGCATACAGTTTTGCCGCCGCATAAGGAGAACGAGGGTAAAAAGGCGTCGTTTCACGCTGTGGGGTTTCCTGTACTTCACCATATAATTCTGAAGTCGACGCCTGATAGTAACGGGTCTTTTTCTCCAGACCAGAAATTCGGATCGCATCTAAAATACGCAGTGCACCTAAACCGACGGTATCTGCAGTATATTCCGGACTTTCAAATGACACAGCCACATGACTCTGAGCACCCAGGTTGTAAATCTCATCAGGTCGAATTTCCTGAATAATTCTCACCAGATTCATTGAGTCAGACAGGTCGCCATAATGTAGAATGAACTTTCTTCCTGTTTCATGGGGATCCTGATACAGATGGTCAATTCTGTCTGTATTAAACGAAGATGCACGACGTTTTAAACCATGAACCTCATAGCCTTTATTTAATAAAAATTCAGCGAGATAGGCACCGTCCTGACCGGTAACACCTGTAATCAATGCAACTTTTTTTGTCATTTTAAAATCCAGATTCATTAATAAAAATCATCACTATTCAGCCTTGAGCCAGTAAAAAATTGCGCATCCCTGATTTTAGTCACGTAAATAGTCTAAATTGTAAGCATTTAATTTTTTGTTATTTAGAAACACGAAGCTTAATAGTAACTGATTATTATATTATAGATAAGTGACCATGGCATCTGAAATTAATAAGATGAGCTAATCAGAGACTATAATGAGGCAAAGGACAGTAAATTCAATGGCACTTTTCATTCTATGGCTCAGAGTTTTATAGTAAAAGGAGCAAGCCAGCTATTAAATGGCTGATGGAATTGAAGACAGGGAACTTATCAGGCACATTGGCCGAATATTCGTCAGCACCGATATCAGAGCCTGTTCCCAGGGGACGGCTCTGCAGGTCAAAATCATTGCTCAGGCCGGAAATATCCAGAGCAGAACCTGCCACCCCGTTTAGTTCACTGACTAAATGAAGATCACCCGTCGTCACATTGGTGAACCAGTCGGTAGCAGCGCTGGTAATATTATTGGCAAGCAGTGAAACTGTACCTCCGCTTCTGGAAACAATCGCACGGTTACTCAGGTTATTAATAATAGTGAGATTATTGCTTGCTGCAAAACGGTACTCTATGGCATTGGGATAATCATGTTCATGAAAGATGGTATTATTATAAACCTCGGCACCGGTTGCTGATTCCAGACTGATACCGACATCACTATAACCATGGTTTTCATTATGGGCAATCATATTGTTGCGGATAATACCGCCGCTGTGGCCACTGCTACCCAGACCAAAACCTATTCCTCGATCGCAATCGATAATTAAATTGCGCTCAACCAGGGTATCAGACAGGGTAAGAGCATTATAAATGCTGCCCTAATAAAATTTCAGCCCTGAAATTATCATCCAGAGCAGCTAATTTACGCTTTCGCTTAAGG
>JAHXHI010000130.1 GCA_025656775.1 gamma proteobacterium symbiont of Bathyaustriella thionipta | reverse complement strand
GGAAGTTTCACTACCTGAAAATGTAATTGCATTTAAGAAAAAATAATTTGGTCGGGGATGGCCGTTGTCACAACTAGGTCTACACCCGTTTTTCACCTGTGGCAGCGACATTAACCACTTGCAATGAGTTTGCTTCAACACCTGCACGCATCATTTCAACACTGGGATCAACAACAATGACATTGGCTCCTTTGCTCACCAGTTTACGTGCAATATCACCGGTACCACCGGCTAAATCAACAATAATGTCTGTCGATTTAAAGTTGATAAAATTAACAAAAAAACGCTTCCAGATCCGATGAGTTGCAAAACTCATAAAATCATTCATTAAATCATATCGGGGAGCAACCAGTTTAAAAACCCGGCGAATTTTTTCTTCACGTTGCTGTTGGGAAACGGTCTGCTGACCAAAGGTATTATCGAGTTTACTCATGTCAGGTATTATTCAGCTTAAATATTTTATCAGCTTGATTATACCTGAAGTGAAGCCAGGTTGGCACCTGAACTTCACTGATGGAACATTAAAATTAAGGCTTAACCGTTGTCAGACCCAGGCTCACCCAGGACTGCATACCACCGCGATACCATTTAAGCTTATAGGCAGGATAGCCCAGTTTTAACAATGTTTTGATATTGGTTGCAGATTGTGGACACCATGTACCATTACAGAACATCACCAGAGTTTTGGCATTACGGAAATCATGCTTACCTTTAATCGTTTGCACACCGAAGTTCTGAGTCAGAATGTCATTCAAAATTTCTGTCTCTGATTCCGCAGCAAACTCACCCTGTGAGTCAAGACTGATCTTATTCCATGGAACACTGACAGAGCCGGGAATAGTACCCTGCTGAACCCATTCAGGTGTACGCGAATCAACCACCATAACAGTTCGGTCACCATGACTGGCACGCTTAAGATATTCCAACACTTCTAATTCACCAATAGTGCCGACATTTTTTGCCACTGTAATTGGCTGCACACAAAATGTCGGACAAGCTCTGGCCGTATGAGCAAACGTATTGGGAATGGTCGCTTTTTTATCCGTCACACGGGTAATACTGACAGGTTTACCATTATGCATCACATCCAGCATCTTTACTGTTGGGGTAATATAGCCCGCACCAGCCACACTAGAACCCGATACAGTACCGCCAGCAAGATAAGCAGGTGTCGTTAAGTTCTTTTGACTTTTTTGGGAAACAGCCTGTTCATAGCCGTACCCTCCCTGTCGTTCCGCTTTACGTGCTAACTTAGTGGCTTTATCCAGTTCTCCAGCTGCTAATGCTGCTTTTGCCTGTTTAATAAGTTTACCCGTATCACGCCACTCACCCTTAACGGATGCAGCATGTTTACGTGATGTATCGGCTTTAGCAATTGCTGCCTTGACTGCTTTGACTTCTTTAGAATCTGCTGCCTTTTTGTCAGCAGCCATTACCGTACTGCTCACAAGTAAGGTTAAGCTCAGTAAGCTTATGGTCATTATTTTCACATTATTCTCCTAAAAATATTTTTAACTATTTGCAAACGCTGTTTATTTACGAGCGCCTGGACCATTTAATTCCAAACCATTACTCATAGAGGTCAAAAAATATTCCAGATTACGATATTCTTCGCCCTGAGCTTTAAATGGTTTTGCTCTTACTTGCTTATTACACCCTGTAAAACGACGGTGCAGAGTACCTACAGTCCCCCATTTAGAGCGATAAACCGGAAAATGAGTCGTATGCCCTAAAGCAGTACTTAAAATTTCTGAACGGATTTTATTACCCGCATTTTGTACATGACAGGTGGCACATGAGAAGTTCAACTGGCCTCTGCGAGTAAAGAAGAATTTTTTTCCATCTTCATAAGCAGCCATAGCACCGGCATCACCTTCAGGTATAACGACATTGGTTTTATTGCCTCTGGACTCAAAAGCCATATAAGCCAGGATATTATTAATACTGCCCTTTTTATATTTTAATGGTTTTTCACCATTGGCTTCACGACATCGGTTCAACGCCAGGGGTAAGGTCATAACCATCGCCTGCTTTTTGTCCCAATGCGGGTATTTGTGTGCAATGCCAGGGCCGTCAGCAAAACAGTCTTTATAGGTTTTACCATTTGCAAATGGCTTTTCCCACATTGCCAGACCATCATCTACAGCAATTTCATAGGGAGGAAATTCTTCAATAGCTTCCCAGCTTTCTCTTCCCACGGTATCATAGGCGTATGCTCCATTAGCAAACTCCTGTAATGCAATACCAGGAAAACGTTTCTCATAATAATTAGTAAACATTTCTCGATCTTTCTCTGGATCGGCATAAGCCGTTGATATTGCGGTTAATGCTATTCCAGTAAGCACTAATTTAAGTATTAATTTATTCATCATTTATTGACCACTTTCAAAAAATTAATCGTTATAAAATAAAGCATGTTTGCAGCGATATTGTTATAGAGAGTAGATATAATCTACCACTTTATCCAACTCTTCTTCACTTAGAATTTCATAACGTCCAAACAGGGGCATAGACGTTTCTGGATTCCGTTTTGAAGCATCAAATATTTGATCTTTTAAAACCTGTCTATCTGGAAAACGAGTTTTCATCACAATTAATGGTGGCGCAATATTACCAGGACTGGCGCCGTCTTTAATCATATGGCAGGCCAGGCAATTACCTTTTGGGCGGGAAAATGACAGTTTTTTACCCTCTTCAATGTTACTGCTTAATTTACTCCCTGCGTCTGCTGCCAGGGCAGCAGAGCTGGACAGTGATACACCGACCAGCAGAGCACTTGCTAAACCAAGCAACCCTTTGCTTTTTCTATTCATTCTATTCTCCTGAGGTATATTTCAGTATGGTGGTTAATGCCTTATTATTATTCAAGTGCTGTTATTTATGGCAGATATAAAAATTGCCTGCACATGTGTGTACAAATAAGGAGCATCTTCTACGATGAGTTGTGCAGGCTAAAACCGTATTATGGCAATTTTTGAAAAAAGGAAAATTGGAATATATGATAATTTATGTGGTGGTATTCCTTAACATCAACCACAAACAATAAAGTTCAGCCTGTCAGGTTACGACTTGACAGGCTGAACGAAAAGGCAGTTTATTGATAGATAGTTTATGAAATGAGTTTAAGCAGAAGTGCCATACGCATTAAATCTGACAAGCTGTCAGCCAGCATTTTGTCCATTACTTTTGAGCGATGCGCTTCTACAGTAGACTGGCTGATATTCATTTCTGCAGCAATTATTTTATTTCGCTTGCCTTCAATAACACACTGTAATACTTCTTTTTCTCTTGGTGTAAGTTCATTGTAGCGCTTTTCAATATCTTGTAATCGAGATGATTCACCACGTTGTTTGGCATCTAATTCAATTGCTCGATGCACATTATCCAGCATCGACTGATTATTAAACGGCTTTTCAATAAAATCAACAGCACCTGCAGTAACGGCTCTAACCGCCATTGGTACATCGCCATGACCCGTTATAATAATAATAGGTGGATGAATGGTTTCCGCACTTAACCTGGCCTGCAAATCAAGACCGCTGAGCCCCGGCATTCGTACATCAAGAATAAGACAGCCGGGCTTTGAAGCATTAAACTGTTCTAAATAATCATGAGCTGAGGAAAAACTTTCCGCTTGCAATCCAACAGACTCCATAAGAAAAGTCAATGCACTTCGAACCTGCTCATCATCATCAACAATAAAAACACTTGGTGCGTCATTCATATTTTCCACTCACTTATTTTACCTCACTAAATTTTTTGCAGAAACGGTTTTATCCATCTCATCAACTTTACTGACCACAGGCAGTGCAAAACGAAATACGGTACCTTTATTCGTATTCATCGATCCCTTACTGGCAGAGTGCAGATACAATTTTCCGTGATGAGACTCTATAATACCCTGACTAATGGAAAGACCCAAGCCCAAACCATTATTTTTACTGGTAATAAAGGGATCAAATAAACCTTCTTTAATTCCTTCATCAATTCCTGGCCCATTATCTTCAACGGTAACAATCACCGCATTACCGCCAACCACTTCTGTTGTTATAATCAACCTTCTATTTTCTTTATCGATACTCTGCAATGCTTCAATGGAATTTTTTAATAAATTCAATAAAACCTGTTCAATCTGGATGGGTTGTACCAGTACTTCAGGAATATTTTTATCACTATTACAAATAATTTTAACATTTGCTTTTCGCGCTTCTGTTGCAACAAAAAGTAATACCTCTTTTATTAAATCATTAATATTGATAATCGATCTTTCCGGTTGTTCTTTTCGAACAAATTGACGTAACTGTTTAATAATTTCACCAGAATGCTGTGCCTGCAGGCCAATAGTTTCCAGTATATCCATTAATTTATCTTTCTTAATGTCGCCAGCTTCCAACATCTGAATACAGGCAAAAGAATTTGTGGCAATTGCAGTGAGCGGCTGATTCAGTTCATGGGCAATACCTGAGGCCATTTCTCCCATTGTATTGAGGCGGGCCATGTGGGCTATTTCTGTTTGATGCCGGCGTTTTTCTTCATCTGCTAATTTACGTTCACTGATATCCCTGAAAACGACTACGCTGCCAATCACGTCGCCCTTATGATCGATCATGGGGGTACTGCTGTACTCAACCGGAAAACTTGTACCATCTTTTTTCCAAAAAATATCATTATCAATATAGCGCTGTTGTTTGTCCATAAATGTTAAATACACAGGACATTCTTCTTTTTTATGTTCAGAGCCGTCTTCATGGGTATGATGTAACAGGTCATGCTGATTACCACTTTGAAAATCACCAATTTCCCAGCCGGTATTCAGACACATAGAACGGTTCATAAAAACACAGTTACCTTCCATATCGACCCCATAAATACCATCACAAACTGAATTCAGTATTAAATCATGCTGGTGTTCTAAAGAAATTTTGGATTTTTTCAACTCTCTGTTCAGACGTGCAATCCAGGTACTCATAATCGTCATCATCAGCACAAAAAGTAAAATAATGGCAATACCTTTCCAGTAGCGTTTAATGGCATCCAGTAAAGTAAAACGATCATGTACTTCATAAGGGGGTAAATCAAGTTCTTTAAAAAGTTCATGTACCGATTGATAACTTAGAGGAATTGTCCAGCCTGAACCATCATGTTCAGATTCCAGGGTATGAATATTACTCATTTTCAATAGTGCAACAGCCACTTTATGGGCCAGATCATTTGATGTATGTTTTAACTTACTAAAGGGCCATTCAGGATAAAGTGAGGTACTGTGCAGATAAGGAAAGCCATCATTAGCGATGGGTGAAATAATTTTAAATTCATCCAGCTTAATGTCCCCTTTTGATGCCATTGTTTCAAGGATACCGGTTCTCACCGTTCCGACATCAACAATGCCTTTTTTAACAGCCATCACCACTTCATCATGGGTACCGGCAAATGACATGGATAAAAAATCTTTATACGGATCAATGCCTGCTTTCTTTATTATGCGCCATGCCATTTGAAAACCACCCAGAGAAGTCTCATCAACAGCCATAAAACGCTTTCCCGTTAAACTGCGAATATCATCGATATCATTACGCTTTTGACGGGCAAAAATAACACCACCGAAGACATTCAATGGAATATCATCAATACTGTTATTTAAGGTGACAATCCGAGAAATTCGATAACGCACTTCCAGATTGACATAAATACCTGAGTTAACCAGTAAAAAATCAACTTTCCCCTGACTGACAGCAGGATCAATTTCATCAAAATCCAATGGAATAATTTTAAATTGATGAGTACCCAGAGTTTCAGTCAGGTAATGCGCTGTTGGTGACCAGGTTTTTTGGGTGGCATCATCACCACGATGACTCAGCACGCCAATGTAAATAGTTTCTTTATCTTTATTATTATCTTCACCTGCGGATAGTTCAGAGAGACTCAAGCTAACACAGCACAAAAAGATTAATAAAATTTTTTTAAAAATCATAAACTAATACCAAAGCAAACCTTGTTGGTTTCTTGTTGATAGATAAAAAAGTAGTCACAATATTGTTAGAAAAGCCAATAATACTGGATAAGGCTGAGTAAAAAATAACAACAGCTCCCGCTAATACGCTATAAAACTTCCATTCTCAAGTATTGATACTGTGGAAAACCACCATAGTTTATCTTATTTTTGTCCATTTTAATGTAGTTGATTTTTTTTAATAATACACCACAATTATAATCATATTATTTTGATGACTTAAATAGAGGGTTAAATATGGCAGTTTCAAGACGTAATTTTGTCAAGGTGATGGGCATAGCAGGTACCGCAACGACTATTCCAGCACTTCTTCCGCTCAATGCAGTAAGTAAATCCAGTGAAAACAAACCAAACGATTTTTACAGCATTCCGATGAAAGGTAATGCACGTATTCTGCATATTACCGATGTACACGGCCAGTTAAACCCTGTTTATTTTCGTGAACCCAATGTTAATCTGGGTGTAGGTGATGCCTATGGCCGTCCACCTCATGTGGTTGGCACCAAACTGCTGGCTAAAATGGACCTTAAGGCCAACTCACCTGAAGCTTATGCTTACACTTATTTAAATTTTGAAAATGTGGCTAAAATTTATGGTAAAACCGGTGGTTTTGCTCATATTAAGACACTTTTAGACCGACTTCGCGAACAAGCAGGCGGAAAAAAGAATACCCTCAGCATTGATGGTGGTGACCTCTGGCAGGGCTCTGGTACATCCTTATGGACTCGTGGTGTTGACATGGTGGAAGCCTCCAATATTATGGGACTGGATGTCATGGTAGGTCACTGGGAGTTTACTTATCGCGAAGAAGAAGTACTCAGTAATGTTGCCCTGTTTAAGGGTGATTTTATTGGTCAGAACGTGCGGGTTAAAGAAGATGCCCTGATGAGTGATGAATACCCGGCAATGGTTGAACGTTTTGACGGCAGTGGTTTATATGATGAAGATTCCGGTCATGCTTTTCGCCCTTATGTGATCAAAGAAATCAATGGCGCGCGCATTTGTATTATTGGACAGGCATTTCCCCGTACTGCCAATGCCAATCCACAGGAATTTTTCCCTGACTGGTCATTTGGACTGCGTGAAGATGACATGATTGAGCTGGTGGCACAGATACGAGCAGACGAGAAACCCGATGCAATTATCCTTCTCTCTCATAATGGTATGGATGTTGATATCAAAATGGCACAAAATGTTCCCGGACTGAATGCTGTTTTTGGCGGCCATACCCATGACGGTATGCCAAAACCTGTTGAAGTTAAAAATGTAGAGGGCGGCACCTGTCTGGTGACCAATGCCGGCTCTAATGGTAAATATATTGGTGTCATGGATTTTGATATTCAAAAAGGCAAAATCAAAGCCATGCATTATCAGATGTTACCCATTATTTCTGACTGGCTGCCTGCAGACAAAGAGATGGCAGCCTACATCAAGCAAATGCGCCAGACAAAGTATGATGATAAGATTGTTGAGAGTCGTGCCAGTAAGCATTTCTTCAATAAGTCCCGTGTTGGTAAAACCTATGAAGAAATCCTCAATGAAAAATTAGCCATCGCTGATCGTTTATTGTACCGCCGTGGTAATTTTATGGGCACCTGGGATCAGGTTTTATGTAATGCCTTAAGGCATGAATACAAAGCGGATGTGGCTATGTCAGCCGGTGTACGCTGGGGAACCACGACCTTAAAAGGCGACTGGATCACTATGGAAGATGTCATGACGCAATGTGCCATGACCTATGGTGAAACCTATGTTTCTGAAATGAAGGGCAAGGATCTGATGAACATTCTTGAAGGGGTGGCTGACAACTTATTTGATCCGGATCCCTATCTGCAATCCGGTGGCGATATGGTACGTATCGGTGGTCTGGATTATACCATCGATCCTGATAAACCTATTTATCAACGTATAACCAATGCACGTCTTGACAATGGCCACTTAATTGAGCCGGAAGAGACCTATAAAGTGGCTGGCTGGGCTTCCGTTAATCGAACGCCCGAAGGTCGTTTAATGTGGGATGTTGTGCATGATTATATTATCAGCCAGCGTAGTAAAGATAAGATATTACGTTTACCTAAAATTAACCATCCTAAATTATTGGGAGTGACTAAAAATCCTGGAATAGCTGATTATCCTGGTGAACTCGGTTAAAAAATACCGTCCCTTGTCAAAAAGCCGTTCAATATTGAACGGCTTTTTTATTTCGTCGCAGATATTTTAAGATTATATTGTCCGAAAAATCGAATAATCAACTTTTCCAGTTCAACCAGGAACAGTACTGAGGATGCCACCAGTATAATACGCAGCCAGGCCATCAGACTAATCTCAGTGGTACCAAACAAAGCCTGCAAAGGACCCAGATAGGTGAATAAAAGCTGAAAAACAATTAATAAAGTAACCGCTATGAGTGCATATGGATTACCCAATAAGCCATTAGGGTTAAGTACATTTGCGGTGATATATCTGGAATTAAACAAATAGAATATTTCAAACATCACTAATGTATTAACCGCAACAGTACGTGCTAATTCAATACTGGACCCCTGATCGCGTTCCCATAGAAACAAACCAAATGTTCCCACCAGTAATATGATGGACACATAAATAATACGCCAGATAAACAACCCCGTCAGAATGGGGGCATGTGAATCGCGCGGCGGACGCTGCATAACATTACGTTCTGCCGGTTCAAATGCCAGCGCCAGGGCCAGGGTTACTGCCGTGATCATATTAACCCAGAGAATTTGTACGGGTGTAATAGGTAGCATTCGACCAAAAAGTATGGCTGCAATAATGATCAGTGCTTCCCCACCATTGGTGGGTAATATAAATAATATCGCTTTCTTGAGATTATCATAGACTGTACGCCCTTCTTCTACCGCATAAGCAATGGAAGAAAAATTATCATCCGTTAATACCATTTCTGCCGCTTCTTTGGCGACTTCTGTGCCATTTTCACCCATCGCAGTTCCCACATCAGCACGCTTTAATGCCGGGGCATCATTGACACCATCTCCCGTCATTGCCACCACCTGACCATTTGCCTGCATCGCTTTAACCAGTCGTAATTTATGCTCAGGACTGGAACGGGCAAAAATATCGATTTGTTCCACAACTTTTCGTAAATCATCATCATTCATGGCTTCTATTTCATAACCATTGAGTACTTTATCACCATCACTGATACCCATTTGTGTACCAATTGCGGCAGCAGTAATTGCGTGGTCACCGGTGATCATTTTTACCCGTATACCTGCTGACTGACACTGTTGAATCGCTTTAATGCATCTTCTCTTGGTGGGTCGATCATACCGACAATACCCAGCAGGGTAAGACCTGTTTCAAAGTCTGAAAACTTCAATTCTGGATAGTTCTGTGGCATGGGTTTACAGGCGATAGCCAGAACGCGTTGACCCAACCTTGCCATAGCAAGGATTTGTGCCTGCCAGTAGTTATGATCAATAGGTACATCATCAGCATAATTTCTTTGCGAATTACACATTTCCAATAATTGTTCCGGCGCTCCCTTAATATAGGCGAAACTATTTCCTGCGTGGTCATGATGCAGTGTTGCCATAAAACGATGTTCTGATTCAAAAGGGATGACATCAGTGCGTGGCCAGGCTTTCTGTTCATAGGCATGATTCAGACCAGCTTTAATGGCCATAGTGAGTAAAGCCCCTTCCGTGGGATCTCCGGATAATACCCATTGTTCCCTGCCGTCTTCCTCTTTTTTATGTAAAGCGCTATCCTGAGAAACCTCTTCATGTAAAGTCGCATCATTACAGAGTAATGAGGCATATATTAATTCATTCAGAACAGGATGTTTTTCTAATATGAGCTCATCTCCATCGATTAAGAAGGCTCCATGGGGATTATAGCCAACACCCGTCACTTCAATGAAATCAGTAGCTGTTGCAATGGCCTTCACTGTCATTTCATTGCGTGTCAATGTGCCTGTTTTATCAGAACAAATAAGGGTCACTGCACCCAAAGTTTCAACCGCAGGCAGACGACGAATAATCGCATGACGATGTGCCATACGTTGCACTCCAATAGACAATGTAATGGTCATAATTGCCGGAAGGCCTTCAGGAATCGCAGCGACTGCCAGACCAACAGCAGCAAGAAACATTTCAGAAGCGGGATAATCTCTGAATCCGATACCAAAGAAAAAAGTAGCCGATGCAAAAACAATAATAACCGTTGTCAGCCAACGGGCAAACTGTGAAATTTGACGCACTAAAGGAGTAGTGAGCGTTTTTACACCGGCTAATAAGGAACTGATTTGACCAATTTGTGTACCTGCCCCTGTGGCCACCACAAGGCCACTACCCTGACCATAGGTCACCAGAGTACCCGAATAGGCCATACAGGTGCGATCACCTAATTCTGTATCCTCTGCCAGAGATACTGTGTTTTTTTCTACGGCAAGTGACTCACCCGTGAGTACAGCTTCCTGGATCTGTAAACTTTTAATATGAAAAAGTCGCAGATCAGCGGGCACTTTATCGCCTGACTGCAAAAAAACCACATCACCAGGGACCAGCTCATCAGATACGATTGACTGTCGCTGAGCATCACGTAAAACCATGGCTTTAGGCGATAACATCTGGCGTATTGCCCTTAGAGCATCTTCGGCCTTGCCCTCCTGTATAAAACCGATAAGCGCATTAACAACCACCACAGCCATAATGACACCAGCATCTATCCAGTGTCCCAGTACAGCCACGACCAGACCTGAAGCAAGCAACACGTAAATTAATACATTATGAAATTGATATAAGAAACGATACAACGGACCATGGGTGCTGCTTTCTGGTAAGCGATTAAGACCATACTTATCAGCACGGGATTTGACTTCAGTAGAACTAAGACCTTTGATACTGGCATCGAGGTCAGAAAAAACATTTGTTTCTTCCATAGAGTGCCAGGACCGTTCCTGGTCGGCTATGGGTTCAGGTTTACGCCCGGCATTGCTGATAAACTTAAAATAAGGTGCAAACACCTCTCTCATAGGAGGTTCCTTTATTCACTCTAGTCGTAGGTTTCAGGTACTCTAAGTCAATATTAGCAGAATTAAAAAATAAAATAAGCCAGAGTAACAAGTTCTATGGTTGGGTAAGGCGAAGATTCCTGTTAATATTACGACCATTATTCATTTTTAAAAAGCAGAAGATTCCATGAAATTATTAATACGAAATCTTGCCCGCAGCAGCACTGAAGCTGAACTTCTGGCTCTATTTGAGGCATACGGCACTGTACAATCCTGTACTCTGGTTATGGATCAACAAACGGGGGGGTCTAAAGGGTTTGCCTTTGTAGAAATGCCAAAGCCAGGTGAGGCTAAGGCAGCAATGAAGAATCTTAATGGCAAAGATGTGGCAGGTAACACGATTCGTGTTAAAAAATCAGAACCCAAATAAACGAGTGATTTAGCACCTTTTCACCCTTATTTCCATTTAAAAACTGATTTAGTTTTACCATCATTACGATGACGAAGCTGCAGGCCTTTTAAGAAATTACGTAAAATCTGGTCTTTACACTCACGATAGTGTTTATGTTCAGGCTTACGAAAAAGTGCACTGAGTTCATGTTTACTCATACGAAACTCAGCCAGATTCATTAGCTCAAGGACATCTTCAGCCTTCAGATTTAAGGCAATTTTTAATTTCATAAAAATAATATTGTTGGTTAAGCGTTTTTCCGGCTCATGTTGAGGCCCATCTTTTTTGCCGCGTTTATCATTAATCAAGCCATTTAAAAAAATGGCCAGCTGCAAATCAGATAACTTCTGATAATCGGGCTCCTCTTCTTTTTTTAACCAGCTGCTCACTTGCTCTCGTGTAACCTTATCATCTGCCAAAGCAAATATCGCAATCATTTTTGCGTCATTAAAGTTAAAAATATAACGCACTCGGCGTAAGACATCATTATTGGTCATCGCGTATTTCCTGATTAAGCCTGTTTTGGGTGAATAAATTAATAGCCAGATAATGAAGTCTTATCGACTGAACTAACGAAAAGGTTAATGATGCTCTATTTGTAACTATTCAGCATAAATTTAAAAAAAATTGAAAAAAAAAGCTTGACAGAAAAGTTATGTAATTTATTAAAACCGACATGTCTAT
>JAHXHI010000016.1 GCA_025656775.1 gamma proteobacterium symbiont of Bathyaustriella thionipta | reverse complement strand
AATTTTAAGAAAGCTGAATATGATTTTGTATGGCCTTTTTTTTAGTTGAATGCTAAAAAAAGGCTATTTACGGATGGACACTAATTAAACTAATAAGAAGCTCACCATCACCAACTGCGGGGTCAACTATTTTAATAGTCTTCCCTAGTTTCGCATTTTGTATAATGTTTTCAGAGATAAAATCAGCAAAAATCTCTGGCGTATAATGTGCACCTTCTCGCTTTCTTGATTCAACATGGCTATATCGCTCAGCAACTAACATCTATTCACCTTAAATTGTCTTTTTCAATCGTCACTTAAAGCGACACAGTATTATAGCTCAAAACATACTATTTTGGCGTATTAGCAGTGTATTGCCTGCATTATGTTTGCGGAGCTACATCTTACTCTTATCATCAACTAATTTCTGCATAAGCACGTTGTTTTGCTGTAATAGCTCTTCTATGCGTTTAGATTGTTCATTATTTTGTGTAGCAAGTATTTTTAACACATCACTGTCATTATCTTGTTGCTTTTGACGTTGTTGTTCGTCTCGTTTCTCGTGCCCAGCAAATTTATTTGGATTATCGCTAACAGTGAAATGGGAATAGTGGTCTTGTAGCATTTTCACTGACGTTCCCATTTGTTCGCGTAAATCATCAAAGCTCCACCCTTCATATCGTCTGCGTGATGCGTAGGTATGGCGAAGTGAATACAGAGTTCTAATATTACCAAAATCATCTTTTAATAATCCATCTTCACGTTCTTCATATTTTATCCATTTAAGTAGTCGTTTAAATGATTTAGCCATTTGTTCCTGCACGACACGTTCACCGTTTGGATACCTAAAAATATATTCATCAACTTGTAATAGCTTTTTCCAATCTAAGTCCTTTAAATTCTCAAAACGTGACTGTATGCGTTTTAATGGCTCCCAACAGCCATACTTAATGCCAGTTTCCTTATCTACTATTGGCTCGTAACCAACGGCAACACGCTGTTTGGTTTTGCTATGTGTTATAGAAAATTGAATGCTTTTTTTGCCATGCTCTTCAACAATACTTAGGTTTTTCCACTTTAAGTTTAGTATTTCCCTGCCTGTCCTTATGCCAGTGTTAACAAGAATTAAAACCATATCTCGCAATATTTCACGCATCCAATATGATTTCTGTTTTATTGTATCTAATCCATTCCGTCCAATTTTATTATTCAGTAGTTTTTCACTGTGCTGTAAATAACGCCACATATTCGCATTTAAAGCACGTAATTCTTTATGATTAAAATATGGGCGACGTTTACCATCAACACCGTCATTTATAGTTTTGGGTATAAATTCTATAAAGTTGTTTTCTTTAGCTTTTCTAAACAGATAGTTTAATGCTGAGTTGTGAGTATTAATGGTTGATTTGCTTGGTTGGTGTCCAATCATTACAGCTCGTTTTTGTGAATATAAGCGTAATGCGGCAAGGTCAATGCTGTGGCACATATAATTGCCAAGTATTGGCTCTATGTATTTGTCTATTACTTGGACATAGTTTTTGGGTATTTCTCTACCAGTTCGTTCTGCTTCTTCTAATAGTTCTTTTCTACAAAACTGACAGACACTTGAGAATTTCCGTGTTACATCAATTCTGCCTGTGCGTTGTGCGTATTGAATATCTCTATATCTGTCTTCCGCTACGGCAATGGCTTGTTTAATGTCAGCTTGCTTTGTGCTGACTGTAATCCACTCGCCAATATTGCGCCTAATACGTGCTTGCCAACGTTTGGAATTGTTTCTTTTAAATAGCACTACCGCACCATTACAAATAGCACGTTCATCTATAGCAACTGTATTTAATTTGGAGGTTTTAACTGACACTATAATACATACCTGTAAAGATACATTGATTCTGTATTAAGTATAGTATAGTTTGAGTGGAAAGTGCGCGAAGACTGCGCTAAAGCTGAGTATTTTGTATGGGTATTTTAAGTGCTTGAAAATTATAAAGAAATGGTGCCCAGACCTGGAATCGAACCAGGGACACAGGGATTTTCAGTCCCTTGCTCTACCGACTGAGCTATCTGGGCAACGGTGCGGCTTGTTGTTTCAACGGCGTGTATTTTGTCGTTTTTGCTGGTTTCTGTCAAGAAAAAAATGAATTAATTTGATAAAAAAACCAGAGTTTGTTCTTTCTATTGATTTGAAGATGGAATTAACTCTGGTTTTTAGTATGCTTTCACTTTTTCCTGGGGGATTTACTATTTGGGTGCAGTATACTCATCAGGTTTAGCAGACGCTTCATCACTGAAAAAGAATTTATCCATTTCGGTTTCTAAAAATTTACGGTGTTCGGGATCAATGGGTGATAAACGATATTCATTGATCAGCATGGTCTGATGTTGAATCCAGCCTGACCAGGCTTCTTTGGATACATTTTCAAAAATGCGTTTGCCCAGATCGCCAGGATAGGTGATGCGTTCAAGACCTTCAGCTTCTTTTCCTAGTTTTACACAATTTACCATTCGTGACATATTTGTACCTTTATTCTTTTTTCTGCTGTTTGACTGGCACAATGTTGTACTAATCGACGGCAGTATGAGGAGTATTTGTTGATATAAGCTTGGTTATGGGGGTAGGCATCCCTAATTTCAACGGTTTTTGTTTGTTAAACCAGAGATGGTGTTTATCATCATTGACTTGTAATGGCATCTCAATTTGAATCTGTACTGGCGTAATCAGTAGTTGAAAGTGACTAAATGTGTGTTTGAACTCAGCTTGAAATTGCATTTCGTTATTACTCGTATACTGGTGCTTAGCAAGCCATTGTTTAATTTCATTCAGTGTGCTGCATTGAGGGAAAGACCATAATCCGCCCCAGATCCCTTGTTGTGGACGTTTTTCCAGCAGTATTTCACCTGTTGTATTGCTGATCATGAGCAAGTAGGCTGTTTTAACAGGGTTTTTCTTTTTTGGTTTAGGATGTGGGTAGTTATTTGTTTGCTGGTGTAAATAAGCCTCGCAGTCGCTATTAAGAGGGCAGAGTTCGCATTGAGGCTTGCTTCGGCTACAGAGACTGGAACCTAAATCCATTAATGCCTGATTAAAGTCATCACAGCGTTTTTGTGGGGTTATTTTTTCAACGAGAGTCCACAGTTGTTTTTGTATTTTTGAGTGACCGCTCCATCCCTGAACTCGATAATATCGACAAAGAATTCGCTTTACATTGCCATCAAGAATGGACTGATGTTGAGCATTGGCAAATGACAGAATAGCACCTGCTGTTGAACGGCCAATACCAGGTAATGATTGCAGTTCATCAATGGATTGAGGAAAATCGCCAGAGTACTCATGATTTATAATATGTGCCGTCTTATGCAGGTTTCTTGCTCTGGCATAATAGCCCAGACCCGTCCACAAATGCAGCACTTCATCCTGGGGGGAATTGGCTAATGCCTCGACATCAGGGAAATGTGCCATAAACTTTAAATAATAGGGGATAACGGTTTTTACCTGAGTTTGCTGGAGCATAATCTCTGAGACCCAGACTCGATAGGCGGTTTTATTGATCTGCCAGGGAAGATCTTTTCGACCGTATTGGTCAAACCATTTGAGTAAATATTTTGCAAATTGTCCGGTGCCTTGAGTTATTTGATTTTTTTGAGTACCGATAATAATGATCCATTTTCTATAAGGAAGTTGTGATAAAAAAAGCCGGGTGAGATCCCGGCTTTTGGTGGCTGATTTAAGGTGCTTAATGAGTTAAAATTTAAGCAGTCCTTTGAATTTATCACCCAATTTTTCTTCCAGTTTTTTGTTTAATTTATCTTCAACTTTTTTCTTCACTTCCTGTTCCAGCACCTTACTTATGTTGGCTTCTTCAGATAGTTCAGAAAATTTGCCTTTAATGGTATAAGGAAATTCTTTTCCTTTGAAGTCAGTTCCCTGAGTATTATCATCAATTTTGAGGCTGTTTAATAATTTGATGGATAAGGTGTAGTCGAGATATTCTTTAGGTAAATCGGCATAGCCTTGACCGGTTAATTCCATAAGCGGTGATTTACTGGCCAGGTCTTTATTGCGAATGACTCCATTTTTGATTTTCATAGAGCCTTTTAGTTCAGTAAATTTGGTGTTGCTGTCCTGAGATTCAGATGGAGCAGCTTTACCTTTGAGTAGTGCATCGGCCTTTCTGATATTGGTTAAAATATCCAGCTTTTTGATGTGTCCATCAGTGACCAGCAACTTGGCAGTGCCATTGGAGTTTTTAACTAAACGGTCTTTATCATTGCCGCTGGTTGTGATGTTGGCATTAATGTTAGCTACTCCGGTAAATTCCTGACTACCTGTCGTATCTTGTAATAAGTCACCAATTTGAACCTGTTTTAGTTCATTGATGATTTTAAGTTTTGGTGTTTTACCACGTGCATCAATATCAGTTTTAAGATTGATAGTCCCTTTGTACAGGTCGGCTTTTAAGGGGGCTAATTGTACCAGTCCATTATTGCCTTTTAATACGATAACGACATTAGTCATTTTTGCGCCGCCGGCAATAAATTGAGCAATGGCTAATTTGCCGTCCAGGTTTAATTGACGCAGGGTTTCAACTGGAAATAGCGGTGCACTTGACTGGCTTTTTGAGCTTGCTGTTTTTTTCTTATCAGCGGGCGCTTTATCTGTTTCAGCAGGACTGCTTGCTTGTCCTGCAACCGCATAATAATCAAGATTTAATTGGTTTAAAGTCAAATCAAAGCCATAAAGCGGCTTGCTAAAATTCTTGATTGAGGCGCTGCCCTTTAATGAGGTGTCATCAAGGTTTGCTTCAAGACTGCTTATTGTTACAAGGTTTTCGTTGCCTTTAAAGGTTAATTTAGCATCGGCTGAATTGAGTGCTTTTTGTTCTTTCATTTCAGGCAGGGCAGTACCAAGTGTTGCGGCTAATTGTTTGGGTGAAAATTGATCAATGCTGACCTGACCACTGAATTCGGGTGAACTATCCAGTTTATTTGCGTGAAATAAACCATTGATGACCATATCATATGAGGTGAGTTTCATTTTATTGATATCCAGCACCTGTGACTTGCCATCAAAGCTGATATCACCTGAGAGAGTTGTTTTGTTGGCACCGCCGGGTAATACATCACCGCTCAGGTCCAGTGTTAGTTGTGTTCCGGGTAATTGAAAAACTTGCTTAGAGAGTGACACTGTAGGAACGCTTGTTAGAGTGAAATCACCTTTTATGACGGGATTACTATTATCAATGTGAGTTGAAACAGTGAGTTCAAATGGTTTGTCTTCTATTAATTCACTGATAGTAATATTAGTTTTAGATAAGCTGATGCTTTGCCTGGCTTGTTCATCAGTCCAGGTGATGAGGGCATCACTGATGTTGAGTCCGGCAACGCTAATTGCAGGCATTGTTTCTTTAGCAGTCTTATTTTCGGTGCTGGTTTTTGCTTTTTCGACTTGAGCAGGAGCGGGCTCTTGTTTACCTGAAAGATCGCTCCAGTTAGTGACACCCTGTTTATTTTTTATCAGGTTTAATTCCATGCCGGCTAATTTTATTTCCCCCACATCCAGACGGTTATCGGTTAATAACGGCATGATAGCCACGTATAAAGAAGCACCCTGCATACGGGCAAATGGTTTATCTATAAATCCTTTGGCATTGCTGAGTTCCAGTTTACCTAATTCCAGAGACACAGATAAGGGCAGGGAGATAGAGAGATCAATGTCGCCGTCAATGGTTAATGTTCGTCCTGTTTTAGCATGGACTTGTTGAGCGATTTCATCTTTATAGTCATTAGGATCGACTAGAATGGGGAGTAAGATGCTTGCAAGGACAACAATAAGAACGAGTGAAGCAACCATCCAAAGCAGTATTTTGATCAATTTTGTCATTTGTTTTACCAGTTTTGGCTAATGTTTAATTATAAAAAGTTCGAGTCTTAGTTTGTGTAGGCTTTATAGTAAAAGATATAAGCCTACGATAGCAAATCATTATAAATTTATTTAATTCCAATTTGTATTAACTATAAAGCTCGCTGATTTCTTTGTTGAACTGTTCTAACACTTTAGGGCGTTTTACTTTAAGTGTTGGTGTTAGAATGCCGTTATCTACCGTCCAGGGATCGAGCGTTAAAATAACTTTTCGTATTTTTGCATAGCCGGGGAAATCATGCAGTACGTCTCTCAGGTAGCGCACGATTTGGCTTTGAACTGCTTTGTTTTGCAGGTTGTCTTTATCAAATGGGTCCAGGTTGTTTTGTTCGGCGATATGTACCCATTCTTCAGAGTTTAACACCAGCACTGCACCTAAATAAGGCTGTCCCTCTCCCAATAATAAAGCCTGATCAAATTTAGGATCGATTACAATAGTATTTTCAATATCAGTGGGGGGAATTTTTTCACCATTGGACATGATTAAGATGTCCTTTAAGCGGCCTGTGATATAAACATGTCCTGTTTTATTATCAATTCGTGCCTGATCACCACTATGAAACCAGCCGTCTGAGTCAATAGCCTGAGCAGTGGCAGCATGATTGTTCCAATAGCCCATCATCACACCGGGACTTTTTATCAATAGTTCATCACTTTCACCGATTTTGAAATCAACACCATTGATAGGGTGACCGATAGAACGGGGATCATTATTATCAAGACGATTAAATGAGGCAACGGGACTGGTTTCAGTGAGGCCATAACCTTGAATTAATGTCAGTCCAAGGCCAATGAATGTTTTTGCGACAGGATATGGAATGGCAGCGCCGCCGGTTGCCGCAAGTCTGAGTCTGCCGCCGAATTTCTGCATCACTTTATCAGCAACAAGATGTTTCATTAATGGCCACAATAAACAGGAAAGGCAAAGTGATGAACGCTTTTGCTGATACAAGAAACGATTCCAGCCAATCTGAACAGTGAGTTTGAATAAAGTTCGCTTAATGGGCGACCCTTTTAATAGTGTATTTTCAATTTTTCCATAGACACGCTCATAGATCCTTGGTACTGAAATAAGTAAGGTGGGTTTGATGATGATGAGATCGTCGGCCAATAGCTGAATTGAACGGGCAAAAGCGACCTGACAGCCCACCATGACTGTCAGGTAATAACCCAGGCTGCGCTCGAAAGTGTGGGACATGGGTAAAAAGGATAAAAATAAATCCTCAGATTTTACTTTGAGACCTTCGGCAGAAGGATGGGCAATGGATAAAATATTAAAGTGACTGAGCATGACCCCCTTGGGTCTGCCCGTGGTACCGGAGGTGTAGACGATAGTGGCCAGTTCATGGGGATCTCCATCCCGTTTATGCAGCACATAGCCTTGTTCTGGTAGCCAGTCATCCATAATGGCTACCCGTTCTGATTCATCTTCTAATTGCTCAGATTGGACATCAACCAGTATGACGCGCTGCAATACCTTATTATCAATGCATTTTTCGCGTAGTCTTCCCCATTGGCTAATATCCTGAACAGCCAGTAGTTTGATGGCTGAATCTTCGAGAATGTAGGTAATGTTATCCGGGCGATCTTCAAGATAAAGGGGCACAACCACCAGACCGAGTCCCAGTGCTGCCTGATCAATAGCAACCCATTCTTTGCAGTTTTTCATTAAAATTGCAATGCGATCACCGGGTTCGAGATTCTCCTGTGAGATGGCTTTTTGCCATTGTCCGACCAGGATCGCCATCTCATTCCAGCTGGTATCTTCCCAGGTATTATTTTGTTTATTATATTGAGTGTAGGCGATGTCATCGGCAGAAAGCATGGTTCTTTCATAAAAGAGTCCATCCAGTGTGCCAGCCTGTTTGGGTGTTAATATTGTATTTTTAGACACTCTTGTTGTCATAAGCTAAATCCTTAAAATGCAGCATGCAGGTTCAAAATCACCTAAATCCTTTAAATCTGTGTAAAATATAACATAAATATTGAATGATCCGCAGTAGGAAAGCATGCCGTTGTGCTGCTTTAATAAAATATAAGGAGCTTTTTTTGAAAATTTTTGTAAATGGTGAGCCAAGGCAGGTTCAGGATGCCTGTTCTGTTCAGGATTTATTAGCAGAAATGGATATCGTAGGACAACGTTTAGCCGTTGAAGTTAATGAAGAAATTGTGTCGAAAAGTCATCATGAGGACTACTCTTTTAGTGATGGTGATAAAGTAGAGATTGTTCATGCTATCGGTGGTGGTTAAAAAATCAATCAATTCCTGGTAGTTTTCCAGTGCAGTTTTTAGGATAATAGCGTTTTTAATTTTTCGATAACTTTTATAATATTAGGACAAAATATGCAAGACGACCAGTTGATCATTGCTGATAAAGCGTACAATTCACGTCTGTTAGTCGGTACGGGTAAATATAAAGACCTGGATGAAACTCGTGAAGCCATTGAAGCCAGTGGTGCTGAAATTGTCACAGTGGCTATCCGTCGTACTAATATTGGGCAAAATCCTGATGAGCCAAACTTACTGGATGTTATATCGCCTGATAAATATACCATTCTACCTAATACGGCCGGTTGTTATACGGCCAAAGATGCGGTGAGAACCTGTCAATTGGCACGTGAACTGCTGGATGGACATGATCTGGTTAAGCTTGAAGTACTGGGTGATCAAAAAACACTGTATCCAAATATGGTGGATACCATTGAAGCCGCTGAAATATTAATTAAAGATGGCTTTAAAGTCATGGTTTATACCAGTGATGATCCCATTATTGCCAAACGTTTAGAAGAGATGGGCTGTGTTGCTGTGATGCCTCTGGCAGGTTTAATTGGTTCTGGTCTGGGCATTTGTAATCCGCATAATATTCGCCTTATTAAAGAAAATGCTACGGTGCCTATTCTGGTTGATGCCGGTGTCGGTACGGCTTCTGATGCGGCGATTGCGATGGAAATTGGCTGTGATGCTGTATTAATGAATACGGCAATTGCCGGGGCTAAAAATCCCGTCCTAATGGCTTCAGCCATGAAAAAAGCCATTGAAGGCGGCAGAGAAGCCTTTTTAGCGGGCCGCATGCCGAAAAAAGCCTATGCCAGTGCTTCTTCACCAATTGATGGCACTTTCTTCTAAAGGCGGAGTCTTATTAGTGGATAAAGAGAGAGTCGATAATAAGGTTGAGCACCCGCGAGCCATTAAAAGCTTTGTTGTTCGCTCCGGCAGAATGACTCCCGGTCAGGAAAAAGCCTATGATGAACAGTGGGTGCATTATGGCATTGATGCGAATGGGCAGATGCTTGATTTTGAGCAGCTGTTTACACGGCAGGCCCCCGTTATTTTAGAGATTGGTTTTGGTATGGGCGATTCTCTGCTGGAAATAGCTGCCCGTCACCCTGAAAATAATTATCTGGGTATTGAAGTACATAAGCCCGGTGTGGGTCGGGTACTTGCCAACATTAGTGAGCAGTCACTTACTAACCTTAAGGTGATGAAGTTTGATGCTGTTGAGGTCTTAAGCAAACAAATTCAGGATAATAGCCTGAGTGCCGTTTATCTTTTTTTCCCGGATCCCTGGCATAAAACCCGTCATCAAAAACGGCGTATTGTGCAGGATGATTTTATTCAGCTGATTAGAAAAAAATTAATGCCTCACGGGCAGTTTCATATGGCAACGGACTGGGAGCATTATGCCCGGCAGATGCTGAGATCGATGAAAACAGCACCGGGCTTTACTAATTGTGCAGATGATGGTGAATACATTCCCCGCCCAGAGCACCGACCCGTTACTAAATTTGAACGACGTGGTGAACGTTTAGGACATGGCGTCTGGGACATTTTATTTGAAAAAATAAGTTAGAGCAGCGCCCAACGTATTGTTAACAAGTACTATCAGGTGATATTTTATGAATCTGACTATTGAACTGATACCGCCAACCTGGCTTTTTATTGCTTACTTTTTGCTATTACCTGTCCTGTACCTGATTTATTCCACTTTTCCAGTTTCCTGGTTTAAAAAAAACTACAATATCTTTTTTGCCATGGGCCTGTTTTTAATGGTGATGTGGTATATGAAAGCGGGTATTCATGCCGGTATGGTATACCACTTTTTAGGTGCCACACTGTTAACGCTGATGTTTGGCTGGCAACTGGCAATTATCGGGATCATGATACAAGTGTTGATTCTGGTTATAATGGGTGTATTGGAATGGCAGGTATTCGCTGTTAATGTCTTTTTAATGGGTGTTATTCCAGTGATCATTACTTCTTTTATACTCTATCTTGTTGAATGCATAAAGAATAATCACTTTATTATTTATTTCTTTGCAGGTGCTTTTATTAATGCCGCTGTGACGGTGGCTGTTAGTGTTTATCTGACCTCCATGTTTATGGTGGTAGGTGATGCCTATAGTTACGATTATATTACTTATGAATATACGCCCTATATATTTCTTATGATTTATCCGGAAGCTTTTTTAACCGGGCTGGTGATGATTATTATGATAGTCAACTTTCCGCAATGGGTACGCACCTTTGATGATAAAAAATACCCTTATGGTCGTAAAGATTAGTCACTGGTTTCCTCAGGCCTAAACTGGCATAATGTGTGGCTCTTTATATACAATCTCTTTTCATTTTAAAGAATGGTCGGCACCAATCATGTTGACTCAAGGCTTATCAGGATAAAAAATTATGGCAAATGTTGAGTTTGATCCGCAACTCATTAAACGGTATGACAAAGCGGGACCTCGCTATACTTCCTATCCGACTGCTGTGCAGTTTGGGGATGAATATACGGCTGATACCTATAAGAAATTTGCTGAAAAATCGAATCAATCCGGTCAGGCGCTTTCCCTTTATTTTCATATTCCATTTTGTGACACTGTGTGCTTTTATTGCGGCTGTAATAAAGTAGTCACCAAGGATCGCTCAAAAGCAGCGCCTTATCTGGATCGGGTTTATAAAGAAATCGAAATGCAGGCAAAATTATTTGATCCCTCTCGTAAGGTTGATCAGCTGCATTGGGGTGGTGGTACACCGACATTTATCAGTCATGATGAAATGCGTGAGTTAATGACCGTCACTCGTAAACATTTTAATTTACATGATGATGATTCAGGTGAATACTCCATTGAAATCGACCCTCGTGAAGTGAGTCGTGACAGTATTAAATTATTAAGAGAGCTGGGTTTTAATCGTATGAGTCTGGGTGTTCAGGACTTTAATCCTGCTGTACAAAAAGCAGTTAATCGTATTCAGAGTCGCGAAGAAACACTGGCAGCATTAACTGCGGCCAGAGAAGAAAACTTTAAATCGATTAGTGTTGATTTAATTTACGGTTTGCCCCTGCAAACGGTAGAGAGCTTTGATCAGACTCTGGATGAACTGATAGAAATCAGTCCGGATCGAGTATCGGTATTTAATTATGCACATTTGCCGGAACGTTTTAAACCACAACGCCGTATTAACGAAGATGAATTACCGCCGGCATCCGTTAAGCTGGAAATTTTTAAGCATTGTATGGAAAAACTGACTAATGCGGGTTATGTCTATATCGGTATGGATCATTTTGCCAAGCAGGATGATGAATTAACCATTGCTCAGAATAATGGTAAGTTATATCGAAACTTCCAGGGGTATGCCACCCATGCGGATTGTGATCTGGTAGGTATTGGCATCACCTCGATAGGGACAATTGCTAATAGCTTTGCACAAAACGTGCGCACCATGGATGAATATTACGAAAAAATTGATCAGGGTGAACTGGCTATTTTCAGAGGCGTTGAAATTGATAATGATGATTTGATCCGCCGTGAAGCTATCATGCAGCTTATTTGTCATTTCAAGTTAAATTTTAATGATGTCGAAAAACATTTTAATATTAACTTTAATGATTATTTTTCAGTAGAACTGGAGCGTTATAAAACAATGGTTAATGATGGTTTGATCACAATGGATGAACGATCAATTGAGGTGACCTCAAGAGGCCGCTTATTGATCCGTAATATCTGTATGGTCTTCGATCGTTATATTAAACCCGATGAAAAAACAGAGCGCTTCTCAAAGTTAATCTAACACTCATAACACTCGCCCACCTGGCGATGTATGATGTGTGTTCTGCACTAAAGGGTGGGCATTGCCCACCCTCAGAAAATCTGCTAACTGTTTGATTCCATGATAACTTGCATTTAAGTAATCTTTATTATATTGTAACTATTCAGCATAAATTTAAAAAAAATTGAAAAAAAAAGCTTGACAGAAAAGTTATGTAATTTATTAAAACCGACATGTCTATG
>JAHXHI010000008.1 GCA_025656775.1 gamma proteobacterium symbiont of Bathyaustriella thionipta | reverse complement strand
GGTGTAAGTTCAAGTCTTGCATTGGAATTGTTATTTGATAAAAAGTTACCTGATTTTATCTGAGATTAAAAATCATGCTGAATAGTTACGACCAGAGATCTTTAAATGCTGCCGTCGGCATATCTGGATGGCGTACAATATTATGACTCTGGCCAAGAAGTTCTTCTTCACTAAAACCACTAATTGCTAAAAAAGTTTTATTAATATAGGTGATTTGACCTTTCAAGTCAGTAATAGAAATAATCGAGTCCTGCTTATCCAGTAAGACTTCATTATTGGTAATGGGGAGATTTTTTTTCATTTTGTTCTCTGTTAGTAGGACCCGAAAAATAGTTTATCAGTTTGTTTTATAAGATATCGGTAAACTTAAAAATTGCTTGAGACTTTAATCATAAAAACATAGTAGAGCAAAAATTGATTAGATACAATCAAGCACAGACTCTAATCTCTGCCACTGATTTTCACTCGCAGGTAAACCAAAACGTAAACCTTTTTTATTATCCAGTAAGCGCACTAATACCCCTCTCTTTTCCAGCTGCTCATACAAGCACTCCGCATTCTCTAAAAAGAGTGTTTTAAATAATAGTGTGCCCGCAAGCAATCGCTGTGGATGTTCATGCATCAAGTAGTGTTGTAGTAAATTTTCCAGCCTTACTGATGCGCTTTGCAGATATTTTTTATTATCATCTATCCATGCTTTATCCCTTAGTGCTTTTGTTACCACCCAGCGGGTTGGCCCGCTTACAGACCACGGGCCCTGATGATACTTCAGTAAAGAGAGTATCTTTTGTGTTGCAACCACAAAACCACAGCGGACACCTGCCAGGCCAAAGAATTTGCCCACAGAGCGTAAAACAATCCGATGTTCATAATCGGGCACACTCAATACACTTTTTTGCGGCGTACTATCCATAAAGGCTTCATCAATGATCAGATACGCCTGGTGATCAGCCAGCCGCACCTGCCATTGTTTGATAACAGCCTTATCAATTAATTCTCCTGTGGGATTATTAGGATTAATCAACACCAGTACATCCAGTGTGTCAATCATCTCATCAACGCTGTCACTGCTTAAATGGATAATGGTAAACTGATGCTTTTGCCATTGAAATTCATGCTCTGCATAGCAGGGGGAAATAATACCGATACGGGGATTTTCTGAAAGTAAACCATATCGCTGGAAGATTTCAGGCAAAAGTTGAATGGCTTCCTGAGAGCCTGCAACCGGTAGAATATCAGAGACCTGATAATAGGCTTGTGCCGCTTCAATCAAGCCGTCATCATTTTCCGGGAGACGATTATAGACACTGGCTGGTATCGTGGGAACGCTCCAGCCATTAGGATTGATGCCCGTCGATAAATCAAGCCATTGCTTTTCAGGTACAGGATTTTTATCATTCTTATATTTATTTATCGCCTGATTTAAAGCACCACCGTGTAGCGGCGAAGTCAGCAACGGCAGGTCTTTTGTCTTCATGACTACAGCCAGGCGGGTACACAGATTAAAGCAACAACAACAGCCCAGAGTATGGTTGAACGATCCAGTAATTGACAAGCCTGATGAATCGTATCCGCCTGCGCTTTTTCACCACAACCCAGGTCAGTTCTTTGTTTTAGTTCACCATGATAGTGATCAGCACCCCCTAATTGCACGCCTAAAGCCCCTGCACCTGCAGCCATAACCACACCTGCATTGGGACTTTCCCACAATGAACCCTGTTTAGACCAACAGCGCATGGCATTTTTCCAGTTACCCATCAGGGCATAGGTCAACGCCGTCAGGCGTGCTGGAATAAAATTCAGTAAATCATCAAATTTAGCGATAAAAAAACCAAAATGATTATAGCGTTGCGTTTTGTAACCCCACATCGCATCCAATGTGTTGCTGAGTCGATAGACCACAACACCGGGCGCACCCGCCACTAGAAACCAGAAAATAGTGGCAAAAACTGCATCACTGCCATTTTCTAAAACAGATTCCGTCGTTGCCCTGCAAATACCTTCTTCATCCATTTCCCGAGTATCCCGGCTGACAATCTTCGACAAGGCATGACGTGCCTGATCCAACTGCTCATTTTGCACGGGTAGCAAAACTTCTCTGGCATGTGCTTTAAGACTATTTAAACCGAGTGCCAGATAAAGAATCACCGTTTCCAGCAGCATACTGAATAAACCATCTGAAATAACCACATACGTCAACCACCAGGCAGGCACCAGACAAACTAACACAGCAATTAAACCATTGGTACGATTCTGTTGCATTGTCTGCGGCTTTCTATCCGGGTTAAATCCCACTTTTTTGTCCAGCAGATCTTCATTAAGACGCGCTTCTAAATAACTGGCAAATCGACCAAAAGCAACCAGTGGATGATATTTTTCTGGCTCACCAAAGAAATAATCGAGAAGCAGAGCGCATAAGAGTACAATAAGCATTTTTAACCTTTTTTATTTCGTAACAGTTACAACCAACAGCACAATTGAAAATCGAGCCTATTCTAACATGCAAGACAACAATAAACAGGCAATAACACTGATGATTCAGGGAACCACCTCTGATGCAGGAAAAAGTGTTCTTGTTGCAGGCTTATGCCGGCTTTTTTATCGTAAAGGTCTGAAGGTGGTACCCTTTAAACCTCAAAATATGGCATTAAACAGTGCAGTCACTGAAAATGGCGGTGAAATTGGTCGTGCACAGGCGGTGCAAGCTCAGGCCTGTTGTCTTAAGCCGCATACCGATATGAATCCCGTTTTACTCAAACCCAATTCAGATACCGGTGCCCAGGTTATTATTCATGGTAAGGCGGTGACTGAAATGGATGCCCGCTCCTATCATGCTTATAAAAAAATAGCGATGACTTCCGTTTTGCAATCTCACCAGCGTCTTTGCCGACAATATGATTTGATCATTGTTGAAGGGGCCGGCAGCCCTGCGGAAATTAATCTGCGCGAAAATGATATTGCCAATATGGGCTTTGCTGAAGCAGTAGACTGCCCTGTTTTGCTGGTGTCTGACATTGACAAGGGCGGTGTTTTTGCGCATCTATACGGCACATTAAAGTTATTATCCCCTTCAGAGCAGCAGCGTATTAAAGGCTTTATCATCAATAAATTTCGCGGCGATGTGACACTGCTGGAACCGGGAAATCACTGGCTTGCAGAATCGACCAAAACCCCTGTCTTAGGCATATTACCTTATCTGCACAATCTTCATATTGAGGCTGAGGATGCTATTTCATCTATGCCCGGGGAAAACAGTGACAGCACAATAGACACTATTAAAATTATTGTGCCCGTACTGCCTCGTATTTCCAATCATACTGATTTTGATGCCTTACGCCTGCACCCTCAGGTTGAACTGCTCTTTATTCGCCAGGGACAAACCATTCCGGCGGCAGATCTGATTATTTTACCAGGCACTAAAAGCGTTCGTTCTGATCTTAACTGGTTAATCATGAATGGCTGGGACAGTGCGATTAAAAAGCACCTGCGTTACGGCGGCAAACTCATGGGTATTTGCGGCGGCTTGCAAATACTGGGGCATGCAATACATGATCCGCTGGGTATAGAGGGTGCAGCAGGAAGCAGCCAGGGTCTGGGCTACTTTAATTACCAGACAACCCTGAATGCAAACAAACAACTCAAGCAGGTTAAGGGGTGTTTCAGGGCAAAGCAGCACATCAACGTCAGCGGTTATGAAATCCATGCCGGCTCGACAACAGGAATTGACGAACACCTTGCACTCATTCAGATTAAAGATGAAATGGATGGTGCTGCATCTGATGACGGACAAATAATTGTCACTTATCTACACGGTATTTTCGATCATCCCGAAGCCTGCGAACATTTATTAATCTGGGCTGGTTTAACCGCGAAAAGTGCATATGACTATCGAGAACTTCAGGAACAAAGTATCAATCTGTTGGCGGATACTCTGGAAGCTCACCTTGATATCACAGCAATTACTAGTCTTATTGATAAATAAGGACTATCAACTATAATTCAATTACAACACGATTTGTTTATAGAATTAAACTATTATGTTGATTTGCCGATACTCTACTTATAACAGAAGATTGATAACTGATGTTTAACAAGAATTGCAGAGATAAATAATGACTAATTTTATGAAGTCCGTCGATGAACGAACAAATCTGGCAGGTACAAATCGACTGGAGCTTTTATTATTCAGTCTTGGCGTTGATTCCCAGACAGGTCGTGAAGAAGTTTTCGGCATCAATGTATTCAAAGTCCGGGAAGTGATGTCTATCCCGGAAATCACCCAGGCCCCTGATATGCCGCCTGCCGTTGAAGGTATGATCAGTCTGCGCGGACAATTGATACCCGTCGTTAATCTGACAAAATTTTGCGACTTACAAATGGATACACCGCCAGAAATCATGATTGTGACGGAATATAATAATGCCATGCAGGGATATATGGTGTACTCTGTTGATACGATTTTGCGTCTTGACTGGAATAAAGTAAAAACACCACCAGAAATGCTGTCTGAATCAATGGGCGGGGTAGTCACTGCTGTCACCGAACTGGAAGATGGCCGCATAGTGATGATTATGGACGTCGAAAAAGTATTAGCCGATACCACGCAAGATGAGTCAAAAGACCGTTGGTTTAGTGAAGTCACTGCCTCAGAAGCCCGTGAAGTG
Source organism: gamma proteobacterium symbiont of Bathyaustriella thionipta (assembly GCA_025656775.1). GTDB lineage: Bacteria > Pseudomonadota > Gammaproteobacteria > GRL18 > GRL18 > GRL18. The sequence goes on along the minus strand of JAHXHI010000008.1, from coordinate 7,810 downwards.
ACGGTTTTTTTTGCTGATGATTCCCTCGTCGCCAGAAAACAGATTGAACGTACACTGGATCATATGGGTTTCACTCATGTCAGTGCTAATAATGGTCTTGAGGCCTGGGAAAAACTTAAAGAAATAGCCGATCGTGCAGATTCTGCCAATCAACCGGTCAAACACTTCATACAGCTGATATTAACAGATGTTGAAATGCCTGAAATGGATGGTTTTGTACTCACTAAAAAAATTAAATCCGATAGCCGTTTTAACGGCATCCCTGTTATTATGCACTCCTCTTTATCTTCTGATTCTAACCAAAATCTGGGGATCAATGTTGGTGCCAATGATTATGTTCCTAAGTTTGACCCAACCAATCTTTCTGAAGTCTTAGAGAAAAATCTTGCCCAGAATGATCCGCAGAAACAATTAAACGACCATTCGTAATCTATCGGTAAACAATATACTGCATACTTACCTCTGTTTTATGATAAACGTCAAGACATTAAACATAAGACAATGTTAATATATTCTTTTTATCACCTTTCAAGAGAGCTCATATGAAAACAGGTCCTAGAGAGATCATCACACCATTTCGTCCCATTCCTCTGGAAGTTCCTGAGGGCATGAAACCCAATGAGTTTTTTAATAGTACTGAAAACTTACAGGATCTCTCGCAAAACAATGGCCTGCTCAGCAATCCTGAACACCTGCTGATGTATCGCAAAGCACTCGGACATAGTAACGAATTTGATACCTCTATTATTTTTAATTCTTCCAAATGTATACTCAATCCTCTGGGTCGTCCGGTACGACGCACACAATTACCCGAACAGACTAAAACGGTCTGGAACCGCATGAATCAAATTATGATTGAATACATGCTGGAAAAATACCCCGATCCTGCAGACGCATTAGTGCTCGCTGGTGAAGCCAGTCTTGATGCTACCTGGCCATTAACCGCACCCGGTGTACCGAGCATACGCATGTTACACAACCATTTTATTGTGTTTAATATGGAACAGCTACGCAATGCTGAAATGGCTGATCCGAAAAATCCCAATCTCACCGATGGCGGGCAGAACAATTTATTTCAGGCGCATATGCGCACGGTTTACCGCACATTTTTTGAAACACTGGATCTTAAAATACTTAAACCGGTACAGGGCAGTGACTCTCAAATACAACTCACAGGCTATCCGCAAGGTCTGCCCAGCTGGGAAATTCAGGGGGGTGTCGGCATGCTCAAAAGCACGCATTTCTGGATGGAATATGATCTGATCCTCAAAGGCTTCCTGGACTTTTATCGGACCTTCTTTACCCAGGTTTCAACCCGCAATGCCCCCATTCACAAAGATCCATTTTTTCCACAGCAAATTGAAGAAACGCTGCTGTTTAATAATGACTTCCTTGCCAGTGCTAAAAAGGTGCGTGATATGTGTATTCACGATGCTAAATATGCCAATGCTATTCGCTGGCAGCCAGCCTTTAAGCAGCTGATTTATCGTAATGATCAAGGTAAACTGATTGTCACCATCAGCCAAAATTCCATTGGTAATGCCATTACCGAATTACTGGGTGTCGTGGTTCGACGAGTACCGGATGCGAATGCTTATGAACAAACTGAACCCGCATTGATTGAAAAACTGCTGGAAGTCAGACAACGCCTGATTAATGCTGATTTAGGTGATGCCATTAAGACCCAATATTGGGATTAAGTACTGGGATTGAATAGCGAGCAGAGTCACTGCTGACATAGGTGTGAAGCATAATTGTCATGATACCATTTCATGACAAAGGGTGATAATAGAGTCGTCAGGACAATAACAATCACCATGCCGGCATGTATTTCATTATTTAAGATACCGCTTAGTTTACCAAGCTCCGCAAAGATTAACCCAATTTCTCCTCTGGGTACCATCGCCATGCCGATCGCCCATTTTGAATAAATTGTTTCTTTGATAAAAAAGGGCCCTATCATTTTACCTATCACAGAAAGCACAAAAACCGTCATAGAGAAGCCCCAGATAAAGGGTGAACTCCAGTCAATTTCTCTCAGATTCAATGACAGGCCGATATAGACAAAAAAGATGGGTGTAAAAAGCTGAATGATCGGTTTCATTTGACTTTCAATGCTACTGGCAAATTCCTTATCAGTACTAATAGTCAAACCAAATGGCATAAAAAAACGCCTGGAAAGCGCCAGTCCCGCAGCAAAACCACCGATGAGTTCTGGTGCGCCCAGAGAATGAGATACCCATGAAAAAAACAGTACCAGAGAAACAATAGTGGTTGGAATAAGACCAGGAATTTCACTCACCTGATCCAGGCGTTTAATATACACTGACATTAATTTTGCAGCAATGGGTGCAACAGCAAAAAAAGTGCCTATAAATAGTAGCACCTTGCCGATATTGAAAAAGCTCACACCACCACTAATCGAAAACTCATAAAGTACAACCAGTAACACCACACCAAAAATATCATCCAGAACAGCCGCGCCTAACACCACATGTCCCTCATGTGCATGCTGACAGTTGAGTTCTTTAAGTACTCTGACCGTAATACCGATACTGGTTGCAGTAATGGTACCGCCGACAAATAATGAAACCAGTAATGACAGTTCAAAATACCAATAACTGATAGCAAAACCAAACAGCATAGGAAAGATAAATCCAGATGATGCAACCACTACTGATTTAAAACCTGAGTGCAGTAAACGCTTGCCATCCGTTTTAAGGCCCACTTCAAACAGTAACAAGATAATACCAATTTCAGCTAACAGCTCCAGGATTTTATCCGGTTCAACCCAACCTAACAAACTGGGGCCTATCACAACACCTGCCAGTAACTCTCCTATTACCGATGGCGCACCTAAATAGACAGCAATCTCAGCAAATACCCTTGCCAGCAGAAGGATTGTTAACAGATGTAAAAAGAAGACATGTGCTTCCATAAGGTATTTTCTATGAGTTACAAATAATCATTAGTAATGACATATTGCTTTTGTGCTTCGTTATCAACAAGCGCTTCATCACTTTCAATCATTTGACAGTTTTTGGCCATCCGTGTCTGCATGGCGCATTTCCATGCCAGATTATTTTTATTGCCCAACTGTTCCTGAGGTGTCATACAGGCTTTTGCAGCACTGGCTACAAAATGCGCTGCCTGGGCGGGCCAGTCAGCATCATTACCGCAGGATGTATAGGTCTGGACTGACAGGGATTTAATACGTTTATAGAGTTCATTAAAATCACTGGTCGAATGCATTTTATTTCGTGCCATTTTCAAAGCCTGTTCGATTAAAGGATCAGGGTTCAATGAAATAACACTATCAATAAATTGTGCGCCTAACTCCCTTTGTTGTGCAATCGAAAGACCTGCCAGTGCTGATTTAAGTGCCTGATCGTTATTAATCATGATGATAATCTCATAGTTTACTCATTTAACTGATTTATATCGCTATCGTATTAAGTCACCTTTACTTTTACCAATTCTTCACCATCAGGATCAGTGACATGAACTGCACAGGCAATACAGGGATCAAAACTATGAATAGTGCGCAAAATTTCAATAGGCTGTTTGGCATCATGCAGTTGATGATTATCCTGAAGTGCCGCTTCATAGGCTCTCGGCTGACCTTGTGGGTCACGAGGTCCCGCATTCCAGGTGCTGGGCACGACCGCCTGATAGTTCGCTATTTTTTCATCTTCAATGACAATCCAATGCCCTAACGCTCCACGAGGTGCTTCCATAAAACCAACGCCCTGTGCTTTTTTGGGCCAGGTAGAAGGTTCCCATAATTGATCGTTAAATGTTTTTGTATCACCACTTTTGATATTGCTCATTAATTGATCAAACATACCCTGCATACCATCAACAATGATTTTTGTCTCCAGAGTTCGAGCAGCGGTGCGCCCCAGGGTGGAAAATAAGGCTTCCACAGGCAAGTCCAGTTTATTCAGAGTCATAGCAACCAGTTCACGGGTTTGCTCATGACCTTTAGCATAGAGCATTAATACACGGGCCAGTGGTCCCACTTCCATTGACAACCCTTTCCAACGAGGTGACTTGAGCCATGAATAACTTTTATCGACATCAAGCTGCTCATAGGGTGGTTTGGGGCCGCTATAGTTTAATTCCGTTTCACCGTCATAGGGATGTAGACCGCTATCCTTACCGGCACTATAGTCATACCATGAGTGACTGACATATTCCTGAATTTCTTCGCTATTGTTTAAGTCCAGCGGATGCACAGTGGATATATCACGATTAAGAATAATCCCCGAAGGTAAAAAGAAATTATCAGGATCTGCCATTGTTGTACCCGGCAGATCACCATAACATAAGAAGTTGCCAAGCCCTTCACCTCGGGTACCCCAGTCTTTATAAAATGAAGCAATAGCCAGCGTATCAGGCACATAAACCTGATCAACAAAGGTCTGCATCTCATTAATGACGTTTTGTATCTGTGATAGTTTTTTAATATTAATCGCTGAATCTGAATTGAGATCAATCGCCGAAGCAACACCGCCCACCAGAAAATTTGGATGAGGATTTTTGCCACCGAAGATCGTATGCAGTTTCACCACATCCCGCTGCCATGTTAATGCTTCAAGATAATGAGAAACGGCCATAAGGTTTGCTTCTGGAGGAAGTTTATAAGCCGGATGCCCCCAATAGGCGTTAGAAAAAATACCCAGCTGCCCCCCTTCAACGAAGGTTTTTAATTTCTTTTTCATATCAGCAAAATAACCCGGAGATGACTTGGGCCATTTGCTGATACTTTGTGCTAATTCTGATGTGGCTTTGGGATCCGCATCAAGTGCGGACACGACATCAACCCAGTCCAGCGCATGCAGGTGATAAAAATGCATCACATGATCATGAACATATTGTGCCATAATCATTAAATTACGAATCAGTTGAGCATTGGCTGGTATGGGATAATTAAGGGCATTTTCAACTGATCTCACCGCAGCAATACCATGAACTAAAGTACATACGCCGCAGATACGTTGGGTAAAGGCCCAGGCATCTCTTGGGTCACGACCTTTAAGAATCAGTTCAATACCTCTGACCATGGTACCTGCAGAATATGCCTGTGCAATTTTATCACCATCCATCTGTGCTTCAATACGCAGGTGGCCTTCTATTCTTGTTATGGGATCGACAACAACACGTTTACTCATTTTCTTACTCCCCATCTTTTATAGCAGGTTCGGCTTCCTGTAAATGTTCGGAAACTAATTCACTTAAACCAATAACCGGTATATCCATATGATATTCTTCCAATCCTTCTTCAAGTACCAAACGACAGTTAGCACAAGCTGTCACCATCACTTCAACATTAATTTCCTGCAGTTGCACTTTTTTGCGGTTAAACACCTTCAGTCGTAATTCATCAGCACGTTCACTGGCACTGACGCCACCGCCACCGCCGCAGCACCAGTTCATATTTCCATGTTCACTCATTTCAACAAAATTAGAGCTGACACTGTTAAGCAAACGTTTTGGCTGTGCTTCAATACCGCCCTTTCTGACAATCTGACAAGGATCATGAAAGGTTAATTTTTTAGCGAGCACACCGGATGTTTTGAGTCGACCGCTTTGCTGTAGTTCATCCAGTAACTCTAAAATATGAATGACTTTAAAAGGGTAAGGGCGACCAATAAGATTTGGGCCGTCCCAGCGAATAGCAGTATAGGCGTGACCACATTCTGGGCTAATGACATATTTTACCTTTAATTTTTCAGCACCATCAACCACGCGCTGAACCAGTTTTCGGGCAATATCACTACTGCCAATCTGAATACCTGAATTGGTTGCCTCAAACGCTTCAGAGGAAAGTGTCCAGCTGATCCCAGCCTGCTTGAAAATTTTTGCCAGCGATTCAATATATTCCGGGAAATTAATAATTTCCATTGATGATAACAGCGCCATATAGTCAGCACCTTCAATATCAATGGGAATTGTCAGGCCGGTATCCATCTCAATATGTTTGATTTGCGCCTGCAGTGCTTTGAGACGAATTCCCATAGGACTGCCTATTTTGACCGCACGGGTACTGGCTCCAATCAATCCTTCCGGCGCATGATCAGATGCCACCATACCCTCTCGTACTTTGCGGATCATACCGGAAATATCATTACCCACCGGACATACCATGGAGCAGCGGCCACACAAAGTACAGCCATCATAAATTAATGTTTCCCAGTCACTGAGCATTTCATCAGTCACTGGTTTTGTCAGACCCAGCAAGTTTTTTACTTTACCAAACAAGGTGTACTCACTTTCCCAGACTCGCCGCAGTGGTTCAACTTTATTGATGGGTGTGTATTTGGGATCATTGGTTTCTGTGTAAAACAGGCAGGCTTCCGCACAGAGCCCACAATGAACACAGCTGCTGAAAAATGCGGCTGTTGGCCCATCTATTTGTTCCTTAAGGGCATTGATACCTTTCTCTATATTCAACTGACTCATGATTCAATCCCCTTGCGCCCCATCATTGCGCCCGTATACCAACGGGCAAGAAATAAAGTAATGGCATGCATGAGCTTGGTAAATGGAAAAACAACCAGTAAAATTTCAACACTGAGAATATGCAGGCCAAGTGCTAATGGATAAGGTCCAATCATACGATGAAAGGCAATATAGCCTGTAATGAGCGGTATAAATGTCACCAGCCACACCAGATAATCTTCAAACGTTGATAAAAATTTCATCACTGGATGTATCATACGGTGCCATAACATGGCCAGCATTCCCGCCATTGCGACAATAGCAAAGGCATCCACCAGCGGTGTGGCTAAGCCCGGCCATTTAAGGCCCAGTGTCGCGTTAATTAATTCAATATGGGGAACAAAAAACAGCAGGACGATTAAGAATGCGATATGCCAGATATAGCCGACAATAATCACAAATGGGGCTCGCTTAAAAGTCCCCTTATCCGCGACAGATCGGATTAACATGGTTTTCAAACCACCTTTCCACTCCGCTTGTAATTCTGAGCCACGAGGCTCAGAATAATCTGCTTTTCTTCCCAGCAGGAGAATTTCCAGTAGTCTGATCACCACACCGACAATAAAAATACCTATAGCAATATTAAATGCATCACCTCGGGTCCAAAGCAGGAAGTCATTGGCATTGCTAAATATTTCCATCGTTTATCTCCCTCAGGCTCTTTTTATTGTTATCTATTATTAATACTAAAGTCATCCACTGAAACTTCAGTGTGTTTTGACACGGAGTCTGCTTTTGTTTTTTGATTGGCATAACCCGCCGCTGCACCCAGGACAACACCACCGGCAACAGCATAGCCTGCCATTTTGGCATAATCACCTTCAGGGATTGACAGGGCCTGATAAAAACCACCGGCATCCCAGAAGTTGGGTTCTGAACAGCCCAGACAGCCATGACCTGATTCTACCGGCCAGCTGGTTTGCTGGTTCCATTTCAAAGTGGCACAGGCGTTATATGTCATGGGCCCCTTACAACCTAAGCGATACAGACACCAGCCTTTTTTTGCACCTTCATCATCGAAGGTTTCAGCAAACAGACCTTTATCGTAAAACGGACGGCGATAACAGCGATCATGAATACTCTGACCATAGAATACTTTTGGTCTTCCCAGCTCATCTAATTCAGGAATACTGCCAAAGGTAAGAAAATGTGCCAGAACGCCTGTAATGACGGTGGGCACAGGGGGACAACCAGGCACATTTATCACCGGCTTATCTTTAATTAGTGTCCATCCGTTTATTCCAAGCAATTGATATTATTATAAAAACAGGAAGAAAAACTGAAATAAACGGCCGGATAAAATGCA
>JAHXHI010000316.1 GCA_025656775.1 gamma proteobacterium symbiont of Bathyaustriella thionipta | reverse complement strand
GGAAGTTTCACTACCTGAAAATGTAATTGCATTTAAGAAAAAATAATTTGGTCGGGGATGGCCGTTGTCACAACTAGGTCTACACCCGTTCCAGTCCCAATAACCTAATTCTGCACCGGTAATCACATTTTGCAGGCGCTGTTTAGTCTCAAGCATTTCTTTATCACTTTTAAACAGTTGCCTGGTTCGCTCCTGTACCAGGCGTTCACGTTCTTCGGCTTCTTGCTGAAGCTGATTAATTAAGAGCTGATTATGCAGTGTCAATTTAATTGAACAGATGATTTGTTTATTACTGTTTTTGGCAAATAACGACAGCATCGTATAATAAATTCCTGCCACAATTGTAAAAAACAGATAACTAAATTCATCTAACTGATAAATCCCGATAATGAAGCTGATAACAATGGGTAATGTGTAACTGAAAAAAGTAATTAATGAAACAGTGAGTACAGAAACAGCCGACGCCGTCACACCAAAAAACACCATCGAAAGGATTGCATACAAGCTTGCATCATAGTGGCTATAAGGGAGAAAAAATATACTGCTCCAGGCAAGTCCTGCCAGTCCTGTGACAATGGTATAAGCACTTATCCATTGCTCAGAGGTATATTTATCCGGTATATTTCTTTTTTGGTACCAGAGAAACAATCGAAAACAGGCAATACCTGACAATAGCAATGACCAGATGGTATGGATATATGACTCTGAGTATTCATTAAGAAAAAAGAAAAATAATAGTGCGATTAATATCATTGCGCTATTAGATACAGGAGCCTGTAAATATAAAATTGCGGCTTTTTTTTCTGTTATTTTGTGCTTATCAATCAATTGTTCAGCAGTATCCGACAAAATAATGTCCTTAAAATAATAAGATTAACGACTTGTCTTTATCTCTCACTACACCCGTATTATAAAGTGTAGTGATTATTTGAATTTTTACCACCTATGCATTTAACTTCTCTAATAGCTTTTTAGATTCAGATGTTGCGTATCAAATTATTGATGCTGACAAATGGGGTGGTGAGCAGCAATTAATCGTTATTTAAAAAAGGCCCAGACGGCACCCGCAATACCTAGGGCTGAGACAATCTGAGCCTCAATCATCATATTAGACGAATAAAGAATAGCACCGCTCACCAGCAGCGCAGCACTAATAACAGCCTGGATGGTTGTTTTATTCTGGCTGTTAATTTTATCCTCAATTCGGTTGAGTGTATCACTTTGGTAATTGATGCGTAATTTACCATGACGTGCCTGCTGCAGCACATCAAATACATGCCCGGGAAATTCCGGTAATTGCTCCATCCATAAAGGAGCATTGTGTTTAACCTGCTTGGCAAAAGAACGAAAACCCAGTTGTTCTTTCATCCAGTTTTCAAGAAAAGGTTTAGCCGTATCCCATAAATCTAATTGTGGATAGAGTTGCCGCCCCAAACCTTCAATATTTAATAATGTTTTTTGCAAGAGTACTAATTGCGGCTGCACTTCCATGTTAAAACGGCGGGCCGTTTGAAAGAGACGTAATAATAACTGCCCAAAAGATATTTCATGCAGTGGTTTTTCAAAAATAGGCTCACACACGGAACGAATTGCAGATTCAAAGTCATCGACTCGGGTGTCCGCGGGAACCCAGCCCGACTGTACATGCAGTTCAGCAACACGATAATAATCCCGATTAAAAAATGCCAGAAAATTTTCTGCCAGATAACGTTGATCATCATTGCTCAGACTGCCCATAATACCAAAATCAATGGCAATGTACTGGCCTGAATTAGAGACAAAAATATTGCCCGGATGCATATCGGCATGAAAAAAGTTATCCCGAAAAACCTGGGTAAAGAAAATTTCAACCCCCATTTCAGCCAGGGCTTTAAAATCAATATCCATGGCTTTCAGATCATTCATATTAGTGACCGGCATACCGTGAATACGTTCCATCACCATCACTTTTTTGCGACAATGATTCCAGTCAACTTCGGGAATATAAAGCAGAGGCGAATCTTTAAAATTGCGTCTTAACTCTGAAGCATTGGCCGCTTCTCTCAAGAGATCCAGCTCATCAATAATATTTTTATCAAACTCCTCAACCACTTCATGAGGACGCAGACGTTTACCTTCTGACCAGTATTTTTCGACTTTATCAGCAATGGCATAAAGCAGTGCCAGGTCACGGCGAATAACTTTTTCTATATTGGGACGAACAACTTTAACCACCATTTCCCGGCCATCAAGCAGGGTGGCTTTGTGAACCTGAGCAATAGAAGCCGAGGCCAGAGGCTCTCGTTCAAATTCAGAAAAAATTTGTTCAATCGGTAAGTTAAACGATTGTTCAATAATTGCTACCGCCTGATCGCCTGGAAAAGGAGGCACCTGATCTTGTAATTTAGCCAGTTCTTCGGATAAATCATCGGGTAACAAGTCTCGTCGGGTCGATAAAATCTGGCCGAATTTAACAAATATTGGTCCCAGATCTTCCAAAGCTCCACGAATACGTTCGCCGCGAGGTCGACGAGCACGGTGTCTTAACCAGAATGAAGGGGAAACAAACCGGACCAAACGAAAAGGTCGAAATAAATGGGTATTTAAAATAATATCATCTAAACCATGACGCAATAATACACGGCTGATAGTCATTAAATGAAAAAACTGGGTAATACTTTTCACTCGGCAGATTTCTTATTAGTAGTAGGGTGAACGGCACAAGCCTGTAATAAACGATTAAGTCTTGCTTCTGCGCGATCCACATCACTGCGGATCCGGTCTATCTGAGTATTAAAATGGTTGATTTCCGGGCCGGAAGCCACATCACGGGTTTCATACTGAACATATTCACTGACATCCATGCTTAAAGAATCCAGTGTTTGCTTGCCCCAGCCGAAAAAGCCTCGAGCCACATTGCCTAAAGAATGAGCAATCACATCACCGGTGATATGAGACAGGTGTTCTTCCCAGTCAATATCTAATTGTTTAAACAAGGACTGAAAATGCTGCCCCAGAGCAATATCACCGCTAATGGCAATATCTCCCTTAAAAACAGCACTTGTTTTGGACTTCTCATCTGCCATTGCCATGCGGGCGAAGGCTAAAAGAGAGCCACTGATAACGGTATCGGCCTCCCCTTCATAGTGACTGACAATTTGCATCCCCTGCTGATCAGGGAAAAAATACAGGGTTTGCTCTATATCGGTAATATGAAATGCAACAATACGGCCTTTAAAACGTGCTAAACGTACATAGGTATCGGGATCCATTGCAAATAACTGGTTTAGCCCGGTTTCAATAGCGGCCAACAGCGGTATCATCAATGGGTTGATGTCATTCAGCTTTTCGGTTTGATTCATATTTGTTCAGACTGTTAAAATTTAAAACCACGATGCAGAGCAACAATGCCACCGGTCAGGTTACTATATTCACAACGCTCAAATCTAGCGGTACACATCATATCTTTTAAGGTTTCCTGATCCGGATGCATACGGATGGATTCAGCTAAATAACGATAGCTTTCTGAATCATTGGCCACCAGTTTGCCCATCGCAGGCAGGATATTAAAGGAGTAAAAATCATAAAGCTGACTCAGACCCGGTGCCACAGGCTTGGAAAATTCCAGTATTAATAAACGACCGCCCGGTTTTAATACACGAAACATAGAAGCCAGCGCAGCCTCTTTATCAGTGACATTACGCAAACCAAAGGCAATGGTAATACAGTCAAAACTATTATCCGGAAAAGGCAGACATTCAGCATTGGCCTGTACATAGTCTACATTGCCGGCAATCCCTTTATCCAGCAGTCTTGCCCGCCCTACTTTGAGCATAGAATCGTTAATATCACCCAGTATCACCTGACCGGTATCACCGACCATTTTTGAAAATTTAGCCGTTAAATCACCCGTACCACCCGCTAAATCCAGAACATGGTGACCACGTCGTACACCACTTTTTTCAATCGTCAGACGTTTCCAGATCCGATGTACACCCATGGACATCAAATCATTCATCATGTCATATTTACTGGCAACTGAGTGAAAGACTTCAGCAACTTTGCCTACTTTTTCTTCAGTATTGACTGTTTCATAGCCAAAATGAGTAGTTTTATCGGATTGATTCTGATTTTCCATGTATTTTCCTGATGGTGACTCTTGCTTAACAATCCAGTGATTATACGATGAATGGGATGGAAAATCACATTTGAAACCTGTCGTCTTATGGTATGATGTAAAAGTACCTGTCCAGTGCGCGCCAGGGCAACATCACAGAGGTCAATGCTCATTTATCTGGCCTTTCTTCTATTGATTATTTTCCCCAGGCTTTGATAATTCATCAATAAGTCCGTCATGACCAGTGGTATTATTATTACCCCATTCATCAAAACAAACCAGATCCTCAATGGGTAGTCTGTCTCGCCAGCCTGCCGCCTTTAATTCGGGTTCTGCATAAAAATGTTCAACATAACCGATACACAAATAAGCAACCGGAGTGACCGCAGTGGGTAATTTTAAAGCTTGTTTTAAAGCTTTCTTATTAAAGATGCTGACCCAGCCAACGCCTACACCTTCTGCCCGTGCCGCCAGCCAGAGGTTTTGTACTGCACAGACACTACTGAACAGATCCATGGACTTATCATGAGTTCGACCCACAACGACAGGCCCTGCACGGTCACGGTCACAGGTGATCACCATATTTAATGGCGACTCCAGAATACCTTCCAGTTTTAGCTGACGATAGCGCTTACCTTGTTCTGCTGCAAACATATCTGCCGCTTCGTCATTCGCACTGAGAAAAATATCATGAATTTTCTTTTTTGTCTGTGCATTTTTAATCAGCAGAAAATTCCAGGGCTGCATAAAACCAACAGAAGGCGCATGATGAGCAGCTTTAATGATTCGAGCCAGGACATCATCAGGTATTGGATCCGGTTTAAACTGCCCTCTCACATCGCGTCGTAAATAAATGCTTTTATAAACAGCATCACGTTCTTCATCAGTGAAATAATGTTCAGATTGTTGCTCAGGTATTGGTATTTCCATGGTATTCCCCTTGAAATGGAAAAAAGGGTGAGCTAACCAACTCCCCCTGTGTCTCTGCTTCAGGCCGTTCTTCTGACTCAGGTTCAAATAGCTGAATACCTTCCCGGTAATCTCTACCAGTGGTTGCTGAATTGATTTCAGCCATCCAGATAATTCCCATTACAGCGTTGGGTACGCAACGGATTGACACCGTTTTCCCGATTATTCTCATTAAGCTTTGTAAATTAAAGCAAGAGGCACCTGAAGCAATAAAATAAATAATGTCACGATTCAGTGCATTGGACGTTCGCAGCAGGTTCAACTGATTTTTCCAGGATTATGCATTAACATCTAAATAACCTCGTTCAATTGCAATTTCTAATGCTTTAGAACCTTCGATCAGCTCTTCATAGGTTTCGCGCATCATCTTTAGTTTTTTTATCTGTTCCGGCATAGGTCGGCCATCACTTGAGAAACTAGCCAAATCAAATAAACCTTTTAAATATCGTGCTCTGGCTTGTGCAACCATCTTCACAACAGGATTTAAGTCACTGAGTTTTAACTCAGTAATTCTCGGGTTTATTTCTTCACGATTAATTTCACGAACGGCTGTTTCAAATTGCAGCAGTAATCGGTTTACATCCAGGTCACTCATAAGACACCCCATAGTTAAGACACATACTACTATGAGTATAAAGCCCTATAAAAATTTTACCAATTTAAAAATAATTAATTCTCTGAGCCAGGATGCTCACGGGTTGGTTGTTCAATGGCTTTTTCAGCTGCTTCTTCAGCGGCTTCTGATACCTCTTCAGTAAGACTGTTTGTTATATTCTGAGTCACCATTTTACTCATTTTTGACATCATAAATTCAACTTGCTCAATTAATTCGACAACGCGTGCATTGGTAGGGATAGTGGAATTTTTTAAGGCATGGAGAATATAATAATAATGTTCTTTAGCAGCCATGTATCGCTCTTCCTTAGAATCTGCGCTCGCCTTGTCAGAATAAAACTGAAATACTTTTTCGCATCTGAGCAGTTTCAGTTCAATAACGTATTGTTGTAATTGTTTAGCATTGGTTTTTGAATACCAGTTATTAGCACTGCATAATCGGATAAGTCGACGCAATAACACCATTTTTGACTTAAATTCTGCTTCATTTTTAACATAAAAACCGGCGGTATCTTTTTTAACCGGCTCTTGCTCGCCACTCGCTTCTTCAAGTAAGGCATCAATGCCTCTAAAATGTTGATCTAAAGCCTGTATCGTTTGCAAACGAGCCATAATTTCATTCACAATTAAATCACGAACAGCATCGCTGACATCACAACTTTTTATGGCATCCAGCAGCTCACTCAGCTCATCCAGCCCCTGTTTAATTCTCAGGATTTTAATACGTTTTTCACGTTGTTTTTGCTCGTATGCTTCCGCCACACTATTAATAAAAAGTGTCAGCAGCAATAGACCTCCAATTGCAGCAAAAATCAGGTATTCTTCCATTAGCTTTCTTATATTGCTTAATAATTCTAACTATTGATAAAATCATACCTGATATCAGCTTATGATTTTTTGTTCATATTATTGTCAGATTTTTTTTCCATTGCTGATAATACCCCTCGCAGGATGTTCAGCTCTTTTTCATCAGGCCTTGCTCGATTAAACAAACGTCTCAGACGCTGCATCATCTGGCCTGGGTGTTGAGGAATAATAAAGTCAATGTCCATGAGTACTTTTTCCAGATGTTGATAAAAATATTCCATATCTCTGGTTTCTGGGTACTGATAAGTATAATCCTTAGGTTGTGCACTTTTTGCTTCACTTGCCTGAAAAATTTCATAACAGAATGTTTGTACAGCAGCTCCCAGATTAAGTGATGAATACTCCGGATTTGCAGGAATATAGCCATGAAAATTACATTGCTGTAAATCTTCACTTTGCATACCACAACTTTCCTGTCCGAACACCACAGCAACCTGTGCATTAGCTGCTTCTATCGCAATTTGTTCACCACTCTCTCTTGCCGTTAATAAGGGTAAGCTCATTCCCCGATCACGGGTACTGGTTCCCACCACAAGATGACAATCACTAATAACCTCACTTAAGGTATCGGCAATGATGACATTTTCTAAAATATTTGTTGCACTGGTCGCACGGATAAAGGCTTCTTTATCTAACTGGCATCCTGGATTGACCAGGTAAAGACGTGACAGCCCCATATTTTTCATGGCGCGCGCAACCGCACCGATATTGCCCGGGAACTGGGTATTAATTAAAACAATGCGAATATTATTCAGTGGATTTTCCACTTCAGGGGTATTTTCAGTCATATTTAAAATCAAAGATTAACAAAGAAGGTTAAGTGTTTATTGCAGACTCAAAACCAGAGACTGCTCCATTTTTATCTGCAGCTGAGGATCAATTACCCCCAGAAATTCCAGCTTTGGATCATTTGTTGTTAAACCGCTGCCATTAATAATAAGGCTGTCCGGTTTATTTATTCGTGCCAGCTGTTGAATATCATATAAAAATTCAGAGGGGATATTACCCTGATTTTCAGTAATTACGCCTTTTTCAATCACCAGCTTAAAACTACCTTTTCTTTTTTTACGCACATAATAAATAAGAAAAGCATCAAAAATCAGTAGTATTACAACACCACTAATAATTACTGTCAGTGTATCCATGTGTCACTCTTTTGTGGTTGTGTTCAAATAAAGAATTAGTTTGTATCACTTCAGCATCGCATGACCATCGTCACTTGAGACCCAGTAATTTATGGGTTTGCAATGAAACCCGCCATTGGGGATGCTGCATACAATATTGAATGACCTCCTGAGTATGATCATGGCCACTCTCTTCATCCACTGCCTGTAAAAAAAAGTATTCAAATGATAATGCTGCAAATGTCTCGGGTGCTAATTCAGGTAATGGAAACAGCAGTTTTAATTCGTTACCGGTAATTTGTTGTAAGTCATCCTGTTGTTTTGGACTGACACAGATCCAGTCAATTCCTTGCGGTGCTTTTAACGTACCATTGGTTTCCACTGCCACTTCAAATCCGGCGTCATGCAATAATTCAATTAATGGTTCATCCAATTGTAATAAGGGTTCACCACCGGTAAAAACCACATAGGGAAAACTTTGTCCTTTTTCTACATCATGCCAGGTATTAATTATGGCATCCGCTAACTGGCGAGCATCGACAAACTTGCCTCCCCCTTCACCATCCACGCCCACAAAGTCTGTATCACAAAAAGGGCAGACACTTTTATAGCGATCTCTTTCCAGACCACTCCATAAATTGCAGCCGCTGAAACGGCAAAAAACAGAAGCACGTCCCGTTTGCGCCCCTTCACCCTGCAGGGTATAAAAAATTTCTTTAACTGAATAGGTCATTTTTATTTTAGTTTAATCGGGTAGTGCCGGGCCCTCTTCACCCCAGCATAAGATTGCACCGCAACCGGGTGTTTCAAATAAATCAATACGATCCAGTTGCGGTAATGCATCAGCCATTTTATTTTTAATCCAGTACAGCAGGCCTGTTACATCAGCTTCATCCAGACCATCAAGTAAATCCAGCTGATGATGATCTAATTGCTCATAGACCGGCTTAAAGAGGGATTTAACATCGCCATAGTCCACAGTCCAGCCCATCACTTTATCAAGTTCAGCCGTTAAATGCAGACGAATTAAATAACTATGACCATGTAGCTGACGTCGTTTATCACCCTCGGCCACCTGAGTCAGACGCAGGGCACTTTCAAAACGCTGTTCTTTCCAGATACGATAATGGTCACCATTATAGTGACAGCCTGAAGTCTGGGTTTCATAAACCGTTACCCATGACAGTTGCTTAAACAACGGTTTGATCTGCTGCCAGATCCAGTTTGCCAGCACTTCTGAGGTGGGGTTTTCTAATCCGGCAATATCATTCATACAGGTATAATCAAGCTGCTCATGCAGAGGCTGCCAGAAAGCATCCATTTGCGCAAAATCAACGCCCATATCTGCTTCATCATTATTATCATTGAGGCTTTGATTGGCATGCAGAATCACTTCAAAGCCATGACCATGCATACGCCCGCATTGATGACCTTCTGGTACATTGGGTAGTTGATGAGCGGCTTCAAAACGATAGCGTCTCCAGATATGAGCGTGGCCATTGTTATCCAGATCGACACCACTATCATGAGTGCTTTGAATCGCCACTCTGTCAATACCGGATAAATCGATTTTTTTATGCACCCAGCGGGCCAGATTTTCATCTGTCGGGGTATCAATATGCTGGTTTAAAAAAGTGTAGTTTAATGGTGCCATCGTGCTTTGCAGGTGATTTTTTAGAAAACTGACCGGCTCTTCGCCTGTTTTCTCAATATCAGGCATCGGCACTCTGACTGAGGCAGTATAGCTATGACCATGCAGTCTGGCCGCAGGATGTGTTTCAGGCAATATATTGATCTGACAGGCCGACTCAAACGGTATTGTCGCCAGATAAAATAGTTTATCACTCATAAATGGAAAGCCTTTTGCCTAAGTTGAAGACCTGAATAATTAACAATTAGTCTTGAAAAAACTGAAACCGCTCAACCAGCGGATCCGCTCTATCAGCCTCAGCAAAACCTTTTGCTCTCAAAAGACAAGCCTGGCAATGACCACATGGTGGCTGCTCACCATTATAACAGGTATGAGTATAAGCCATAGCATCCATTGCACCGAATTTTTCAGCCATTAATACCGTATCAGACTTATTCAGATTCATTAAAGGCGTATGAATGGTAATCGCGTATTCCATACCGAGCCTGAGTGTCTGCTCCAGAGAGCTCAAGGTATTTTCCCGGCAATCCGGGTAACCGCTATAATCGGTCTGGGTAACACCCGTGATGAGATGGTTTATACCACGCTGGTAGGCATAAGCCGCAGCAAACGTCAGAAAGATCAGGTTGCGCCCCGGCACAAAGGTATTGGGTAATTGACTGGCATGACTGGCCTCTTGCGTATCATCAACATCAATATTATCTGTCAGAGCATTACCTCCTAATACTGAAAAAGTATCAATAGGCAGGATTTCATGGGTAACAGCAGCAATTTCGGCCACTTTTTTGGCCGATTCCAACTCAATCTTATGTCTTTGCCCATAATCAAAACTCAAACTACTGACATTTTCATGACCAAATTCATTCATAGCCCAATACAAACAGGTAGTGGAATCCTGACCACCAGAAAGAACGACCAATGCCTTATTCATACCTTAATTCATGCCTTTTTTTCAGGAGTTTTTTTAATTCAATAAAAATAATTATACTGTATATTAATTAAAATCACCTACTATTTACCCTGTTGAGAAAAATTTTTACTTAAAATATTATATTTTATTTTAAAGTCATTCAGAAAAGATATGAGCACAGAAAAAGTCCAGCGACATAATGAGCGAATGAAGCGCCACAAAAAGGTAGTGGATGCTAAAATTGAAAAAGCCAGCATAGAACGTGGTGTACTCATTGTGATTACCGGCAATGGTAAAGGCAAAACCACGTCGGCTCTGGGCACATTACTCAGAAGTCTGGGTCATGGTCATCAGTGTGCACTGGCCCAGTTCATCAAAGGCCAGTGGGATTGCGGCGAAACCCGCTTTTTCTCACACACAGAGAACCTCACTACCTTCACTATGAATACCGGCTTCACCTGGAATACTCAGGATTTTGAAAGCGATAAACAGGCTGCAGAGGCTGTCTGGAAGCAGATATTACCCTTATTCAGCAATCCGGATTGCCAGTTAATTGTGATGGATGAAATCACGTATATGTTTAAATACAACTATCTGGATATTGATGAGCTGGTCAAGGTATTAAACAATCGTCCTGAACATCAAAATGTGATCATTACCGGGCGAGCAGCGCCTCAGGCACTCATTAATATTGCCGACACTGTCAGTGAAATTACCCCTGTTAAGCATGCTTTTAATCAGGGCATTAAAGCTCAGGAAGGTATTGAATGGTAAAGACCGTTTAAGGCTCAATAGCTTACTGATTTTTAATCGGCAGCTTAATGGTAAAACAGGCACCTTTTCCTGGCCCGTCACTGTTCGCTTCTATACTGCCGCCCATCTCTGCAATGATATTGGCACAGGAATGCAGACCAAAACCATGACCATTTTTTTTAGTGGTAAAACCATGTTGAAAAATATTGGTCAGTGATTGCTGGCTAATCCCCTCACCATTATCCCTGATCTGCAACACAATAAAGTGCTGTTCACAGAAAAGTTTTATATCTACAAAACGATTATCAGGAGTGTTGTCAAGTAGAGCATGTTGTGCGTTGACTAATAAATTAGCAAGCACCTGATGGAATTTTGACTGGTCACCTGAAATAAAAGGTACGGGCTTAAAATCAGTTTTTATTTTAATCAAATGTTTGTTTAAATTGATGGTCATGATATTCAACGACTCTTCAATCACTGATTTCAGGTTAAAGTCTTCTTTAAATAGATTACTCCTGGCATACTTTTGTTGTGTTGAAATAATATTGCCAATAATGCCAATGCTCTGCATCATTCGATGGGTATTTTCCAGTAATATCTGATTCTCTTTATTAAGTACCACTGCCAGTTTTTCTAATAAGTCAGGAATTTTTTGACCTTTGGGATCCTGACTTAGATAATCAGCAATAGACGCACGATTTTCATTAAGCAATTCATTGGTTTTTATCAAACTCGTTACTTTAGAGCTTTTTAAGCGGATATAATTATCCTGATTAGCGACATTAACGCTATTAATTACATTACCTATGTTATGTAATACATTAATGGCTATCTCTGCCATACCGGCTGCCCGTGCTGTGTCAAGCAACTTCTTCTGTACCGCTGCCAGTTCATCAGTACGCTCTTTTACTTTATCTTCCAGATGCAGATTAAAATCCTTCAATTCACCCTGAGTGATCTCAAGACGTTTATTTTTTTCTTTCAAATCTTCCTCGGACAATAACAATTGTTCCAGTACATTTTTGATTTTTATCCGCATGGAATCAAAATTACGACTTAATAAGCCAATTTCATTATCACTATCAATCGCTACCGGTGAATCATAATGCCCCCGAGCAATATCAACCGTAGACTTTGACAAATCAGCCAGTGGTTTACTAATAAGAGTGGCAGTGTGACGAGTCGCTATGAATGCAAGAACTATGGCTATAAAGCCCAGCATAAATAAAATTAATAAAGTAATCATCATCACTTGTTGAGAAAATACCTTAGCCTCAGCCCTTGCTGTTTCCATCTGTATCGTTGAGATACCATAACGAATAGTCCCCAATAATTGTCCTGGGGATGAAAACTCTTCATCCGGGTGAACCAAAACCGGCGCGGCAAATTCATAAACAGCCATCTTATTTTTAATCGCAGAATAGCTCGGAATGTTATCTGAGTTGATTTTGTGAAAGTCGCTTTATAGTGGACCCCACTGTCAAGACAACACAATTAAAAAATAAGATATATAATATCCATCATCATTTCTGCTGTCATGCAGCCAGTTT
>JAHXHI010000034.1 GCA_025656775.1 gamma proteobacterium symbiont of Bathyaustriella thionipta | reverse complement strand
AAAACTGGCTGCATGACAGCAGAAATGATGATGGATATTATATATCTTATTTTTTAATTGTGTTGTCTTGACAGTGGGGTCCACTATACACTTGGCATGTATTGGTATATGAGCAAAATGCTAACCCCTCTGAGCAAAGGTGTTCGTTATATTGAGGGTATTGCTGAAGGTGATTTGTCGGTACAAATTGAATGTGAACGGAATGACGAATTTCGTCGTCTCATTGATGCAATGAGCAAAATGAATCATAACCTGCGTAATCTGGTGAGTAATGTTTCTTCAGCGGTTAATGAAGTAATCAATACAGTAGGGCAGGTAAAATCTGCTTCTGAACAAACAGAAGAACGTGTTACAAAACAACAGTCCAGTCTAAAAGACCTTGCTGCATCACTCACTCAGATGGCTTCTACGGCGGATGGTGTCACAAAAGATATTTCAGAGCTTGAAGAATCAACAGAGCATTCTATGAAGTCAACTAAAGAGAGTGATTTGCTTGTCAAAGAATCTGTTCAACAAATTTCATTATTGACCGATAGACTCAAAAAAGGTGGGGAAACGATTCATGATCTTGAAGAAAAAAGTGATCATATTGGTGGGGTTTTAGAGGTCATAAAAAATATTGCTGAACAAACCAATCTGCTTGCTCTAAACGCTGCTATAGAAGCGGCTCGTGCTGGAGAGTCAGGCAGAGGCTTTGCTGTTGTTGCGGATGAAGTTCGTTCACTTGACGTTCGAACGCAAGATTCGACTACTGAAATTGAAGAAATAGTCAGAGCAGTTCAGATTGGTGTCAGTAAAGCCGTTAATATTATGAATGAAAGTATTCAGCAGGCAAATCAGGTTTCTGAGCAATCCGCGACAGTGAGTAAGGCACTTGACTCAATAACGGTACAAATTTCTAATATCTCCGGGTTAAGCTCACAAGTATCTACTGCTTCTGAAAATCAGTTATCGGCCACAGAAAAAATGAATAGTAATATTAATACCATTTCTGAAATGGCTGATGCGACGGCTGATCATTCCAGAGAATTTGCTCAAACAGTTTCCCTGCTCATGAAACTATCAGAGCAGCTCGAACACGAAATGAGCCAGTTTAGATTAGATCATTAAAATTATTCATTTAAATGATCTTATGAGTCAACGGACAAATTTGTCCGCTTATCCAACGTTAGAATAGATAGATTCCTTTAATTGACAGAAGTGGGTCGTCCTGAGACCTGATATCATTATAGAATGTTTTGCTATATTTGATTGTTATTTTATTGTTAAGCGTATTAAAGCTTTTATATAACGCTTAATTCTTCAATCATCTTTTTCAAATAAATCATGATTAAACTAAAAGGAATGAATTTATGATTGCTTGTAAAAAAATTTTATTTTTTGCACTTCTCATGTCTGCTCCTCTTTCTCATCAGGCTTTTGCAATTGGAGAAGCTATTTCTGAACTTGCCAGTGATGTCGGTAATATTACTAAAGACATAGGAAAAAATGTTGGAGTTGGTGCAACAGCAACAGAGATTGACAAGGATACTGATGTCGCATTAAATAAATTGTTTAAGGGTTCACCTGCTGCGGTTAAATTATCCAAAACTGCTAAAGCAATTCTGGTTTATCCTAAAATTATTAAGGCTGGCTTAGGTATTGGTGGTCATCATGGAAAAGGGGCATTACGCAAAAAAGGCAAGACTGTTGCCTATTATAATACGGTTGCAGGTTCTTACGGTCTACAAATCGGTGCACAAAGCTTTGGTTATGCAATGTTCTTTATGGATGATAAAGGATTAAAATACCTTATTGATAATAATGATGGTTGGGAAGTGGGTGTTGGCCCCAGCCTGGTTTTCGTTGATGAAGGTATGGCCAAGACATTGAATAACACAACCGCGACAGAATCAGTTTATGTGTTTACTTTCAACCAGCATGGATTGATGGCGGGTGCTGGTATTCAGGGTTCAAAGATCACTAAAATTAATCCCGATAAGTAATAAATATTGAACAGCACATCTCAAAATTAAATGCTATTCTTTATGAATAAACCAATTAACTTCCATTATTGACAAAATACTTATGGTATTGCTACCGTTTCTTAATTGACTGCTTTTACTGAATAGCACGCATTTTATGAACTGATTTTCTCTATCTGGAATGGTCGCACCAAAAAACAGGATGGAATAACTATAAAAGGTCAAAACCGACGTAGAATAGAAAGCTTGAGTTTGGTAATGACAGCTTATTGACGCTGGTACGGTTTATGATAAAAACTGGAACTTAATCTTACAGTGCCTGTAAGATTAAGTGATAATCGCTGGCAGAATGCTTGTTACAAAAAGCTATCTAACGCTCTTCCTCTCGTTCTATTGCATCAAGTTCAGCTTCCATTTCATCATCTGTCATGGGTTTATAGCGAGGCTCGTTTTCTGCTGCCGATTCATTATTTTCAGTGACGGGTTCATTATCGGCTGAAGGCTTATTATCAGCTGAAGGCTCATGATTATCCACATTATTTTCTTTATCTTTTCTGGTTTTTCTATTACCAATAATACGAGAGAAGATAATGCCTAGTTCAAATAAAAGCCAGACAGGGATTGCAAGTAAGGTCTGTGAGACAATATCAGGTGGCGTGAGGAGCATACCAATGACAAAGGAGCCGACAATAACATAGGGACGTTTTTCTGCGAGCTTATCAGCATTAGTGACGCCAGTGATTGTCAGGACAATGGTAAATACGGGGACTTCAAAGGCGACACCAAAGGCAAAAAACATTTTCAGAATAAAGTCCAGATACTGGCTGATATCGGTCATCATAGCCACACCTTCAGGTGTTGTGGCGGTAAAAAATGCAAACATCAGCGGGAAGACAATATAAAATGAGAAAGCAATACCGCTGTAAAATAACACCACACTGGAGGCAATCAATGGTAAAGCCAGACGCTTTTCATGATTATATAAACCCGGAGCAACAAAGGACCAGAACTGATAAAAAATATAGGGAATGGCCAGAAATATTGAAGCTACAAGACTTAATTTAAAAGGCGTTAAGAAGGGTGCAGCAACGCCTGTTGCTATCATCGTGCTGCCGTCAGGCAGCTTGGATAAGAGTGGTTCGGAGACCAGATGATAGAGGTCATTGGCAAAGAAGAATAACACCAGGAAAATAGCGATAACGACCACAACAATGCGTAAAACCCGATCACGAAGCTCAATCAAGTGAGCCATGAACGGTTGTTCTGTTTCCATTTTTGGTTCTTGGTCCGGGGTCTCGTTAATTGTGCTCATGACTTCTCTGTACCAGCTTGTACTGATTCAGAAGAGTCAGTTTGTTCAGATGCTTGCTTTTCAGAGTTATTATTGGCGGCAGGCTTTTGATCAGATTCCTCAATATCCAGAATATCATCCATGGTCACATTGCCCCGAAGAGATTCTGTTTCCGATGAGATGGACGCATTCATTGAGCTGGCAGCCGCTTTATATTCATCAGCCAGTTTTTGCTGATCCGCTAAAATCTTCTTGAGATCTTCATCCTTAAGTTCTTTGCTAATATCATCTTTAATATTAGAAACAAATCGATTTGCACGACCAACATATTTACCCACTGTTCGTGCAACAGCGGGTAAACGCTCAGGACCAATGACCAGCAACGCAACGATTCCAATAATGGAGAGCTCCCAAAAACCTATATCGAACATATTAACTCAAGCTGCCTTAATTGTAAGTAAGTGGTGTTAAAATGACTAAGTAATTTTATGCTGATTAAACTTGATCTTTAGTCTTGTGTTCGACAGTACCTTCAATCGTCGTGCCGGAGTCTTTATCTAATTGAGCTTGTTGTTTTTTTTCGCTGTTCTCAGTCTCAGTCGTTGTCGTGGTATTTTCTTCATCTTTCATTGCAGTTTTGAAGTTTTTAATCGCGCCGCCCAGGTCACCGCCAATATTACGTAATTTTTTAGCACCAAACAGTACCAGTACAATTGCGAGGATAATTAATAATTCAGTAACGCCAAATCCCATTGGATTCTCCTATAATAAAGTCGCTGTAAAGTTTAAAAGCCAGGCAGATTTTTTCCGCCAAGCAGATGGATATGGAGGTGAAATACTTCCTGACCACCACCTTTTCCGGTGTTTATAATTGTTCGAAAGCCGCCCGATAATCCCTGCTCATCGGCAAGAACGGGTAATTTTAACATCATATAGGCTATAAGGTCATTGTGTGATTCATCTAATTTTTCCAAACTTTCGATATGAAGCTTTGGAATCATCAGTAGATGCACAGCGGCTTTTGGGTAGATGTCTTTAAAAACCAGTATCTTATCATCTTCATAGACAACATTTGCAGGAATTTCACCAGCAATAATTTTGCAAAAAAGGCAGTCACTCATCTTTATTGACCTCTTTATTGAGTAGCGTTGCTTATTTCTTACGGTTTGCTTTTTCTTCAATGCCTGACAGACCAAAACGGCGCGCCAGTTCATTGAGAACATCATCAGGGCCAAGGCCGTGATGGGATAACATCACCAGACTATGAAACCATAAATCAGCAGTTTCGTAAATAATTTCTTCTTTATTACCCTCTTTTGAAGCAATGATTGTCTCAGCCGCTTCTTCTCCTACTTTTTTTAAAATAGCGTTCAGACCTTTATGATGCAGTTTGGCGACATAAGAGGAGTCTGGATCAGCGCGCTTGCGCGCTTCAAGTGTCCGGGCAAGTTGTTCTAAGGTATTATTGGCCATGGATGTTACTTCTTATAAATTTCATCAGGATTTTTTAAGATGGGCTCGACTGCCTGCCACTGCTTTGAGTGATCAGAACTCTTTGTTAATTCAAAATAAAAACAACTTTCACGGCCAGTGTGACAAGCAATCCCGCCGATTTGTTCAATACTCATGAGCACTACATCCTTGTCACAGTCAACTCGCAGTGATTTGATTTTTTGTACGTGACCGGACTCTTCACCTTTAGGCCAGATTTTTGCTCGTGAACGTGACCAGTAGACGGCACGACCCGAGTCAATACTCATGGCTAAAGATTCACGGTTCATCCAGGCAAACATCACCACTTTGCCGGTTTTTTCATCCTGAGCAATGGCCGGGATCAGACCCTGCTCATCCCATTTCAATTCGTCCAGCCAGGTTTGCTTATTTTTTTGATCGTTGTGTTGTACCACTATTCAGCCCTGAACTAAAGATATACTGTTAATACACATGCTGCCTTTACAGACGCATTTCAATGCCTTTATCTGACATATGGCGTTTTGCTTCACCGATGCTGTATTCAGCAAAATGAAAGATACTGGCGGCTAAAACGGCATCTGCATGACCCTCAATGACACCTTCGGCCAAATGATCCAGGTTACCCACACCACCGGAAGCAATGACAGGCACAGCAACATTGTCACTGATAAGACGGGTAAGGGGTAAATCAAAGCCGTCTTTGACGCCATCATTATCCATACTGGTGACTAATAATTCACCGGCACCATAAGCAACCATCTTTTTTGACCATTCAATGGCATCAATGCCGGTCGGTTTACGACCACCATGGGTAAATATTTCCCAACGAGGTGGCTGGTCATCCGTTTTTCCGGCCACTTGTTTGGCATCAATAGCAACAACAATACATTGATTGCCAAATTTTTCTGCGGCTTCACGAACAAATTCTGGATTTGCGACAGCGGCTGAATTAATGGCCACTTTGTCTGCACCGGCATTAAGCATCATTCGAACATCTTCAACGGTACGGATACCACCGCCAACCGTCAGAGGAATAAATATTTCCCCCGCCACTTGTTCGACCACGTGAACAATGGTATCACGGCCTTCATGGGTTGCCGTAATATCAAGAAACGTCAGCTCATCAGCCCCTTCACTATTATAGCGTCGAGCCACTTCAACGGGGTCGCCGGCATCACGAATATCAACGAATTGAACGCCTTTGACGACACGACCTTTATCTACATCAAGACAGGGAATTATACGTTTTGCGAGTGCCATTGTTTTTCCTGAAAGAGTTTCTGTAAACGTGTTTCCTGAATCAACTCAAGTTTTAGATAAGGACTGAGCTGAGTTGATGCAAGGTTACATTATATTACGATTACTATTTTGCTAAGAGTTTGTCGGCTAATTGCTGACCTGCCGCGAAGTCTAGTGAACCTTCATAAATAGCACGGCCGGTAATGGCGCCTGAGATACCATGATGAGCCACTTTACAAATATCTTCAACATCCTTGATATCATGAATACCGCCAGAAGCAATGACCGGAATGCTGATTGCCTGAGCCAGTGCTGCAGTGTTTTCAACATTAGCGCCCTGCATCATACCGTCACGATTGATATCGGTGTAAATAATGGCATCGACACCATCATTTTCAAAACGTTTTGACAGATCAAATAAGTCAACATCGGATACTTCAGCCCAGCCTTTAATGGCCACTTTGCCATCAACCGCATCCAGACCGACAATCACATTACCGGGAAACTGTTTACAAAGCTGAGTCACAAAATCAGGATCTTCAACCGCCTTGGTGCCGATAATGACATAGGCAACACCGGCATCAAGATAGAATTCAACGGTTTCGATAGTGCGAATACCGCCGCCAATTTCAACGGGCAGATCAGGATAGGTTCTGGTAATTTCCTGGATGATGTCACCATTAACCGGTTTGCCTTCGAAAGCACCATTTAAATCGACCAGATGAAGTCTGCGAGCACCGGCATCATACCAGCGACCTGCCATTTCAACCGGGTTATCAGAAAAAACTGTATCATCATCCATACGTCCCTGACGCAGGCGAACACATTGACCATCTTTTAGATCGATAGCAGGAATTAATATCATGGGTTATTTCTCACTAATATTTTCAAGTTACATTAATTCTAATAAGCGGAATCAGCTGCAGCAATCATCATTATAAGTGCCGTCCCAATCGATAAAATTAGCAAACAGCTGCAAACCGGCATCAGCACTTTTTTCGGGATGAAACTGTGTGGCAAAAACATTGTCCTGAGCCAAAGCGACACAAACAGGGTGGCCATATACCGTCGATCCGGCAACAGGTTCAGGCGACTGGGGGACTACAAAGTAACTATGCACAAAATAAAAACGCTGGTTTTGAGGGATATTTTTCCACAAGGGATGTTTAATCTGCTGATTAACCTGATTCCAGCCCATATGAGGAATTTTTAAATGATTATCGGTGCCTGTACCGCAAAGCGGATCGCTGAGATTATCAGCAAATCGTTCTACTTCACCGGGAATAATGTTCAGACAATTAACGCCATCATTCTCAGCGCTATGGGCCATTAAAGCCTGCATACCGATACAGATCCCCAAAAAGGGTTTAGTGGCAACAGCCTGCTTAATCGTATCGATAAGATCCAGACGTTCCATTTCACCCATACAATCGCGCATAGAGCCGACTCCAGGCAATAGAACACGATCGGCATTGGCAATCTGTTGCTTGTCTGAAGTGACTAATATTTTTGCATGAGCGTTGGCATGTTCTAATGCTTTGGCAACAGAGTGTAGATTCCCCATACCATAGTCAATAACAGCCACTGTAGTCGTAGCAGTAGTCATAGTTCTTTCTATTCGTTCCCTTTATTTGAAGAGGCGCTATTATAAACTACCCTTAGTCGAAGGGATAGTACCCTGCATGCGCGGATCATCAGTAATGGCCATACGCACTGCACGGCCAAATGCCTTAAATACGGTTTCAGCAATATGGTGGCTGTTTCGACCACGCAAGTTGTCAATGTGCAAAGTGACCAGAGCGTGGTTAACAAATCCCTGAAAAAATTCATGAAACAGCTCGGTGTCAAAGTGACCCACAGTCTCACGTTGATAATCGACATGATGTTCCAGGCCGGGGCGCCCGGAAAAATCAATAACCACACGGGATAATGCTTCATCAAGAGGCACATAAGCATGCCCATAGCGAGTAATGCCTTTTTTGTCTCCTAGTGCTTTTTTCATTGCCATACCCAGAGTGATGCCAATATCTTCTGCAGTGTGATGCGCATCAATATCCAGATCACCTTCTGCTTTGATGCTAATATCAATCATGCCATGGCGAGCTATTTGATCAATCATGTGTTCTAAAAAGGGCACACCTGTATCAAAACGGCTCTGTCCCGAACCATCCAGATTAATGTCAATCTCGATACGTGTTTCGTTCGTATCGCGTTTTACAGAGGCTTGTCTGTCTGGTCGATTTTCTGACATTGGTGATTAAGCTCCATTCATTCTAAAGTTAGACTTTTTTGTTTTTAGTGGAAAAGTGTGTTTAATACGGGATGATTCTTCCCAGAACCAGTCAGTTTATTATAAGAGTCTCGTAAATATTAGCAATATCTAAAATTATGTTGTTATTATAAGGTTATTTAGTATAATATTGACATTTATCAATTATGATTGATGCAGGTAAATTGATGCAACAAAAAGCACGTTACGGCAATATGAGAAATACAAAAGTTGTAGACTTACATTCGTCAAAAGTTGCATGTAAGGAATGCAGCTTACATCAGTTATGTCTGCCGCGATCTATTAATGGTGCTGACCTGGAAAAACTGGATAGTATTATTGAGCGTAAAAAACCTTTAAAGCGCAATGAGAATCTTTTTCAGGTAGGCGGCTCATTTAATTCCATTTATGTCGTTCGTTCAGGCTCTCTTAAAACCTATTCCCCGACTGTTGATGGTCAGGAACAGGTCACAGGATTTCATCTGCCAGGAGAATTACTGGGCCTGGATGCTATTGGTAAAGGCAAGCACCCCTGTGCGGCTAAAGCTCTGGAAACCACCAGTGTATGCGAAGTCCCTTTTGAACATCTAGAAGGACTCTCGCAGGAGTTACCTACATTGCAGCATCAATTGCTGCGTTTAATGAGCAAAGAAATTTTCGATGATCAGGAATTGATGTTGCTATTGGGTAAAAAAACAGCTGAAGCACGTCTTTCTGCTTTCCTCTTAAGCATTTCACTACGTTTCAAACAACGCGGTTTTTCTTCAGTTGAATTCTATCTCAGCATGTCACGTAATGATATTGCCAACTATTTAGGGCTTGCTGTTGAAACAGTCAGTCGCATGTTTACCCGCTTTCAGGAAGATGGTTTAATTGAAGCAGAACGTAAGCATATTATTATTAAAGATCGTGAAAATCTGCAGCAGATTGCCGGCATGAATGATTGCTGCTCTGAGTCATCAGATGATAATTCTCAATTAATGCTTTAAACGGGTATTCTTTCCATCTCTATAATCAAGTAACCTGCTCTATACCCTGGGTGAATAGAATTTAAGTATCGCACTGGATAACTGTTCGGGGGTAATGGGTTTGGTGATAAAATCATCCATCCCCGCATCCATACACGATTTACGGTCATCTTTTGTGGCATTCGCGGTTAAAGCGATTATCGGGATGTGAGCACCTTCAGGTTCACGATCTCTCCAGCTAATTGTTGCTTCAATGCCATTCATTTCGGGCATGCGCATATCCATAAAAGCAATATCATAAGTATTTTGTGAGAGTTCTTCTACAGCCTGAGCACCATTGAGCACTCGTTTGGTCTTATGGCCGGCATCCTGAAGAAAGCTGGTCAATACCATTGCATTAATATCTTCATCTTCAGCAATGAGAATATTTAAAGAAATATTGCTTAAATCAGAGTATTTGTTGGTCTGCATCTGAATATTGTCAGGTTTCAATAAGGCCAATAACTCATCCGCCAGGCGTTCAAAATTAACCGGTTTGCTGATATAACTGTCAAACAGGGATGCGCCTAATTTTTGGGTCTCGGCACGTTTACTCAAGTAGTTTAAAAATACTTTTTTAGGCGCCACATAAGGGGCAAAGTCCAGAGCGTTAATTTTATTGACTAACTTGAGCGGCATGTTTTTGTCTCGTGAGGAGGATAACATGACCAGATCAAAGGGTTGTTTATGTTTAATTGCCTGTTGCAAGCCATTGAGTAATTCAGATTCAGAGTAGAATCTTTCTACCGTAAAACCGAAGAAATGGCAGTAATTTTCAAGTGTTTCATAGAGTGCGTTTTTACAGACGGATACGGCTATCCGCTTATTAGCAAGCTGGTGATGATAGCGTTCTTTTATGTCACCGATTTTTTCAACAGGCAGACTTAAGGTAAACCAGAAATGACTGCCAGCACCTAAAACACTGCTTAGACCAATTTCTCCACCCATAAACTCGACGAGTTGTTTCGAAATGGTTGTGCCCAGACCGGTTCCGCCAAACTTGTCGGTTTGCAGGTTGTTTGCTTGCGTGAAACTGTTAAAAATTAGCTTTTGTTGTTCGTTGTTAATACCGATACCTGTGTCAATAATATCAAAGCATAGATTAATATTACTCTGCTTTAATGACGCGTGTGACGGCTTATCAGCTGAAATGAATGCCCCTGTTACTTTTAAAATTATTTCACCTTGTTCTGTAAATTTTATGGCATTGCCCAATAAATTAAATAAAATTTGTCTGATTCGCTGACTATCGCCAATAACAAATGAAGGCAGCTCAGGATCGACATAGGTGATGAGATCTAAAGAATGATACTCTGCATTGGGAGAGAGTACAGAGACCACTTCATTAATCGTATGGCGTAGATCAAAGCTTGTTTGTTGCAGATGGAGTTTATTGGCTTCAATTTTGGAAAAATCAAGAATATCATCAATCAGGGCATGGAGTGACTTTGATGCGTCCAGTAATGCTTCGGTATACTCTTTTTGTTCTTTAGTTTGTTCGGTTTTTTGTAATAGATGAGTCGTGCCGATAATACCGCTCATGGGGGTTCGTATTTCATGGCTCATGGTAGCTAGAAAATTACTTTTTGCCCGGGTGGCTAATTCGGCAGCTTGTTTTGCTTCACGCAGTTGTTTGAGCATTGAATGTAGATATAAAGGCATGGTAATTAATACAAAAAGCTGGGCAGAGGAGCCCAGAAGGTTGGCAGCCCATGTATCAGTAACAATAAGAACCGCATTATATTGTATTAATACCAAAGCCAATGCTGTAAATAAATAGTTTGAGCCATAGCGTGTACCGTAGGCAATATAGAGCCAGATGTAGATTAAAATAAATTCGCTGTTGCCACCTACGGTAAGAGTGATCGCATAGGTTGTGCATGAAAAATCAAAAAATAAGGTAGAATATCGACGAATATGTGAATTGGGATTACGAAAAAGATCAAGCCCGAAAATGGTGGTCATGGAGAAGAAAAAGAAAGCAAATGCATTATATTCACTTTGTGTCAGCGTAAATTCTCCACTGGACATACCCAGCCAGACATAGAGTGCAATAAATAACCCCAGACTAAAACGAATCACTGCAGAATAAAAATCTTTTGACTGTCTTACGATAAAAAAAGAGTGTAGTTTCATAAGTGAATTCATTGTTTATTTTTCAGAGACTCATAAAGAGTGACTAATAAATTGTGAGTTATTGATTGTAAGTTACCCGGAAGTCTAATAGGATCTTTCGTTTAATTGAATATTTTTACTTAATCGTCAGCGGAAGTAAAATAAAAGTCCTCTTTATTTAGTGTAATATCAGAAAATATGAAACAAATTCCAATTACCTCAGAAAATAAATGTAGTTTTTGTCCTGGTACTCGGTGTTGCCAGTATGTCACACAACAAATTGACACACCCAGAAAAAAGGATGATTTTCAGTTAATGCTGTGGCAGGTTTCTCATGCTAATGTGGAATTTTACAAGGATGAAGACGGCTGGTTTCTTATGTTTATCACGCCTTGTGAACAATTGAAAGATAATGGTGAATGCGGTATTTATACCCAGCGCCCTGATATTTGCCGTGAATATTCCAATGATTATTGTGAATATGATTCACCGGCAGAGGAAGGTTTTGAACTTTATTTTCAAACCTACGATGAGCTATTGGCTTATTGTCGTAAGCGCTTTAAAAAATGGGACAAAAAACTAAAGAAAATGGAAAAACCTAATTAGTACTTATCCTGATGAATGTCCACACATAAAATGATGAACATGATTAGAAAATTCCTTTAACTCTGTTGACGGGTATCGCTTAAAGTGAATCTGCTGCTGCTATTTCCTCAGGATTTTATCTCACCTGAACGGGTGATATTAACGGATCATCGTCTACAGCACCTGGTGTCGATAAAAAAAATTAAACTCAATGAACAGTTAGTTGTGGGGCTGGTTAATGACCAGGTTGGACACGGTACGGTTATTGCCATTGATGATCAGCACATCGAGTTATTAATACAATTAAATGAAGAACCGATGCCGCCTTTACCGGTGCACCTGATTCTTGCCTTACCAAGACCCAAAATGTTAAAACGTATTTTGCAGACTATCAGTGCGATGGGAGTCAAACATTTGAGCCTGATACATTCTGCCAAGGTGGAGAAAAGCTATTGGCAATCGCCCTGGCTGGAGCACGATAAAATACAGCAGCACCTGATTTTGGGCAGGGCAAGATCATTATAAATGAGAAAAATTGATATAATAAGGGAACTTTTTACATAAACAAGGATCAGATCAATAAACCATTATGGAG
>JAHXHI010000170.1 GCA_025656775.1 gamma proteobacterium symbiont of Bathyaustriella thionipta | reverse complement strand
CATTGGTGAGCCTCATAGTGAATTGATGAGATTGATTATGAGGTAGGGAAAACTTTTTTGAAATAACGGTAGTTGCTTAAGCGCTTACGTTATATTCACTTTACTGATAGCGAAGATTACAAAGGAACACCCTATTTTTTCAGTGCTGAAGTACATCGCAAAGATCAATGGTTATATGGGCTTGGCTTATTTAACAATTCTTTTGATCAATTTTCTCAATATCTCTATGGTGGGTATCAATTTAAATTTAAGGACAGTTTGAAAAACTTTCATACCAAAATAACAGCAGGGATTATTCATGGCTATAAAGATGAATTTCAAGACAAAATACCATTAAACAACAGTGGTTTTGCTCCTGCCATTATTCCGAGTCTTGGTTGGAAAAAAGATAAATTGGGCGTTGATGTTATTTTGTTAGGAAATGCTGGAGTGTTATTTACTATCGGATATGACATCTATTCTTTTTGAGTCATGTTTGGCATATTATGTAAAAAGTAATAAATCAGCTAATATTAGTAATACAAAACAAGTAATAGTATTCCAAAAATAATTCTGTAAATACCAAAAGCATTAAAGGTAAATTTATTTAGAAGAAAAACTAACCATTTCATAGTAAAATGAGCCGAGATGTAAGCAGTTAAAAATCCTATAATTAAAGGTAAAGCACTGGTACCAGAAAAATCCTGATAATGTTTAAATAGGTCTAAAGAACTAGCAGCAACCATAACAGGAAGTGCAAGTAAAAAAGAAAATTCAGCACTGGCTTCACGATTAACACCGACCAATAATGCTCCTATAATAGTTGAACCTGCACGACTTGTACCTGGAATAAGAGCAAATATCTGTGCAATACCAATGATACCTGCCTGTTTATAGCTTATTTCTTCTACTTTAGTAACAATAAAACTTTGATTTTTTAATTTTTTTTCAACTATTAAAAAAATAACCCCTCCAACAATAAACATTGAAGCAACGATCTCAACAGAAAAAAGAGATTTAATAGATTGGTGAAATAATAGGCCAAAAATACCAATAGGAATAAAGGCAATTAAGACCTTATACCACAAGAAACGGTGTTCCAGTGTAAATTTGTTACTATAGTTGCTTATAACTGCTAAAATCGCAGCTAATTGAATAATAATTTCAAAAGCCATATTACTATCAGATTGTGGTAAACCTAACCAATCACTAATAATAATGAGATGCCCTGTTGATGAAACAGGTAAAAACTCAGTAACACCTTCAATAAGGCCAAGAAGAATGGAGTGAATAACATCCATGACTACATCCCTAATTGTTTAATAACGACCAATCTTCTGGATTAATATATCCTAACATATAAGCTTGTCTGTCTTTTTTGTTAATAATAAAAAAATAAGAAATACCATAACTTTGATCATTTTTTATATTATTATTAATAAAGTTTTTCCCTTCTGAATTCATATCAGCCATACAGGTAGCATGTGTCACTAAAATTATATTTTTGCCATTGTGTTTATGGTTAATAATTTTATTTAAAAAATCATTCTTGCAATCTTTTCGCAGCCAATCCTGTTCGATACTTTTATCATCAAAAATAATATGGGCTGTTTGTTCTGTACGTTTAACTGGACTATTATAAATATCTGTATCTTTAAGTGGCAATGAATTTTTTATTCCCAAAGCTATTTTTTGTGCCTTTTTTTTACCATTGATTGTTATCCCTTCCATTTTTCCTGCTTCCAGGCAAGGCGAATCAGAACGGTCACATCGATCAGTATGTCTGATCAACATAACAATATTGCCCTTTGACCAATGGGTTAATAATTCAAATCTTTCTTGATTATTATTAATGATTTGAATGTCATGATTTGGAGAAAAAAATGACCATAAGAAAAAAACTAAAAGACTCAGAAATAAAATTCGATAAAGTAAATTAATCGAATAATATTTTTGTATCTGTAGTTTATTTGTTTTATTAATATATACCATAAACCCTCATAATGTTCATATGACGTGAATATAAAATTTTGAGGATAAGTTTACATTTAATAAATTAGGGGATTATTAGGATTATGTTTTAATTTTGAGGACTTGGAAATTATCTCTATTTATAAAGCCATTAAAAAATTCGTTTAATAAGAAAAAAGGCAAGAAATAGACATAAAATTGTGACAAAACCAGCGCTGATAAAAGGGGGAACGTTATAAATCAAACCGGACTGACTCACAATTTTATTTATCAATGTATAACTGACTCCTATGGCTACACTTATTATTAATCGAATGCCTTGATTGGCAGTACGTGAGGAGTTAAATGCAAGAGGTACAGCTAATAATAGCATCGCTGTAATTGAAAGTGGTGAAAATATTTTATTCCAAAAAAGCAACCAATATTTTTGACTACTTAAGTGGTTGCGTTCAAGAAAAAGAGCATAATGGTAAAGCCCTGATGCAGAAAGACTTAACAATTCAGAGTGAATAGTCTCAATTATTTCAGAATTAAGAAGTGTAGGCCATTTTGCAAGCTTAATTTCATTTTTTACAATCTTATTTTCAGTAAAAAAAACTTGTCTGACATTCTTTAAAATCCAGTTCTGACCATCATAATAGGCACTTTGTGCATGTGAATGCACTTTAAGAGTTTTATCATCATTAAAAGAATAAATATTGATATCTCTTAACGTGTCATCATTGAGTAAAGTATTAAATTTAATAAAATTATTTTTTTCTCTAACCCAGACAGTCTCTTCTGATACATTACTCGTTACATCATGAACTTGTTGCGTCCAATGTTTAGAAGCCACTTTCTCGGTCACAGGAATAATATATTCGCCTACCATAAACATAAATATGGTTAGAATAATAGCCATAAAAATAACAGGGAGAAGTATCCTTTGTGTTGAGACACCTGCAGCTCGTATGGCAATCAGTTCTTTATTGCTGTTTAAAGTACCAAGCCCTGTGATGGCCCCCAACAAAACTGAGAAAGGAAATAGATCATACATCCGTCTGGGCATAGAGAGCGCAGTAGAATAAAACGCATCATAAACATTAAATGTACCTCTGCCAATAAATTTAAACGAATCAGCAAGCGCAATAAAACCATATAATGACAAAATTACAAATAAAGACAAAAATATTGAAACCAAAAGGGTTTTAATAATGTAACGGTCAATAATAGTCATTTTAAATTAATCATTTATAGTGATTGATAGTTAAGGTTATTTGTACCTCGTCCTATTGCATAATAAGTAATATCTTTCTCTTTTAAAAGTATGGGATCAAATAAGTTTCGACCATCAAATATAATGGGTTCAGAAAGTAATGATTTAATTGAATTAAAATCAGGTGCTCTAAATTGTTTCCATTCAGTGCAAACAACTAAGAAATCGGCATTTTTTAAACAAGATTCTTTAGTACCCATAAGAGTTAAATCATTACGTTCACCATAAATTCTTTGTGTTTCTTCCATTGCTTCTGGATCAAATGCCTGAATTGTAGCTTGTGAATTCCATAGAGACTCCATTAGATTTCGGCTGGGAGCTTCTCTCATATCATCTGTATTGGGTTTAAATGCTAAGCCCCATAATGCAATTATTTTTCCTTTAAGATTTTCTTCACCATTAAAATGATTTTTTATTTTTTCAAAAAGAACCCCTTTTTGTCGGTAGTTTACAGATTCGACCGCATTTAATAATTCAGTGGTATAATCATTTTGACTGGCCGTTTTTATCAGAGCTTGAACATCTTTAGGAAAACAGGAGCCTCCATAACCGCATCCAGGATAAATAAAATCATAACCAATCCTGGGATCTGAACCAATACCAATACGTACATTTTCTATATCTGCTCCTAAAAGTTCAGATAAATTTGCAATTTCATTCATGAAGCTGATTTTTGTGGCTAATAATGAATTAGCTGCATACTTTGTCAACTCTGCTGAATGAATATCCATAAAAATAATACGATCATGATTACGATTAAAAGGAGTATAAAGCTCACGCATGGCTTTTTTTACATGATCGTTATCGGTTCCTATAATAATACGATCAGGTTTCATAAAATCCCCAATGGCTGAACCTTCTTTTAAAAATTCAGGGTTAGAAACAACATGAAATTGATGCTGGCTATTTCTTTGCTTCAGCTTTTCAGATATTAACTTTGCGACTTTATCTGCTGTACCTACGGGTACTGTTGATTTATCAATTACAATTTGATCATTTTTCATATATTCAGCAATACTATTAGCCACACTCAATACATATTGAAGATCCGCCGAACCATCCTCATCAGGAGGTGTGCCAACGGCTATAAACTGGATATTTGAAAATTCTACCGCCTTTTTAATGTTTGTTGTAAAAACTAAACGTCCTAATTTTGAATTCTCTTTTACAATGGTTTCAAGTCCTGGTTCATAAATGGGAATCATGCCCTCTTTAAGTTGATTGATTTTATTTTCATCAATGTCAACACAGATAACCTGATGCCCTGATTCTGCCAGGCAAGCACCTGTTACGAGTCCGACATAACCGCTACCAAAAATTGTTACTTTCATAAGAGTTCCCAAATAATAAAAAAAATATTTAACGGCTTTTTTTCTTGGCACTTTGGCTACGTGTTATCATAAAAAGCCCGATGCAAATAAATATAATTCCTAAAAACCTGAACATTGATATGGATTCATTAAACCAGGGAAGACTAATGGCTGCCAGATAAACAAGAACATAGCTGATACTAAGAAATGGATAAGCAATACTCAATTTAATTCGTGTTAAAACACCAATCCAGGCAATCATAGAAAAGCCATAACAAGCAAGACCAAAAAAAACAAATAACAATGAGTCTACTTTTTCAACCACTAATAATTGTTGAAAAAAATGTAAGTTAAAACTGAGTTCACCGAGTCCTGTCATACCTATTTTCATTAATAACTGAGCACAGCTTGTTAGCAATATGCTTGCAACCAGAAGATAAACAGCTGTTTTTTTTTGTAACATTGTAATAAATCCTGTGTAATAATATCTAGCTTTGACTAATCAAAGAAATTCCAAGCATTATAAATAGAACACCAAACCAGTGTTGCCTGTGAATCGTTTCGTTAAAATAAAAGCGTGCTAAAAAAAGCATTAAAATGAAGTTTATACTTAATAACGGGTAGGCTTTGCTGACTTCCATATAAGATAGAACCAATAACCAACTTAATGCACCCAGGCCAAGAGCAATAATGCCCAAAATAATTTCAGGGATAAATAGTTTGTGGAAGAAACTGGCCTTATATTCTAATGTGTTTATTTTTTCCGCACCTAGTTTTTGCAGAAACTGTCCTAATGTAGTAAAAACACACGAAGTAAAAACCAACCAATATTCCATTATCAGTGCACTACATTCTGATGATAGATTCTAAGAATAAATTTATTTTCTCTTATTGTTTTATTGGGTTTTGGTACATAATCAGGTGTCGTTGAGGAAGATGATTTATCAAAAAACATAATAGGATGTTGTTTTCGATTTTTATCAATAAAAGATGTTAATTGAGTATATGGGATATGGCGAGATTTTGAATCAGAATACTTTAAGCCATATTTAAACTCACCTTGTCCTCCAGTTAAATAAACATCATTTCGTTGCAAGAACCAGCCTACGGCCCCCATTAAAGCATGTTCAGAAATAATTATTGTATCAGGTAAAATCAAATTTTTTTGGTTAAGCATAAAATGCCCCGGGGCTTTAGCAATACGCATTCTGTCAGGAATTGCAAAGGGTATAGCCAACATTAAAACAATAGGCATTATCACAATTACATAGGGTTTCCAGGGTGATGTCATTATTTTTTTTGAGATAAAGAAAAATGAAAGCCCCCCCCAAATAAATAAGGAAAAAATTAAAATAAGTGATTTTGCAACTGGCATGCTATCAGTTAAAAAATAAACGGGGTTTTTATCGCTAAACCATTGCACAAAGATAATGCCACTAATTAATCCCAGTGCAATAAAAATATTCATATAAGCACCCATTTTCTCAATATAATTGGTCCATTTTCTTTGTATGACATGTTTCAAGCCATAAGTTTGTTCCAGACCAAGTGCAAGTAGAATGCTCAAGGGAAAATAACAGGGTAAAATATAGGATGCCAACTTCCCTTTTGAAACTGAAAAAAATAGAAAAGGTATAAAAAACCACAATAATAAATAGCCAAAGAGTTTTACTTCATTGTTATGCTTTTTTGTATCAATTTTTTTATCATTCTTTTTATAAAAGGTGATACTTTTTGCAAATGCCAAAGGAAAAAGTGTTGTCCAGGGTAATGAAAAAATAAGCAAAACGGGTATAAAGTACCAAAAGGGTTCAACATGATGAGCATTATTGGAAAAAAAACGATTGATATGCTCTTCCCAAAAGAAATATCGCCAAAAATCACCTTCGTTGAAATGAATCATAAGTGCCCACGGAAGCACAATTAATAAAGCAGTCAAAATGGGGAGCCAGCTATAGCGAATTAATTCTAAAAATCGTCGTTGCCATAACATATAAGGGCAAATAACAATGACTGGAACGGCCAGGGCAAGAAAACCTTTGGTTAAAAAAGCCAAACCACAAAAAAGTCCCAGATAAATATAAGCCTTTTTTTTGCTGACAATCTCTATTTCACCTAGAAAAAAAGCGACCATGGCCAATGATAACCAAGCCGTTAAAATAGCATCCAGAACACCCAGTGTGCCAATGATAAAAACCTGTAAAAATGTCAGGTAAATAAGTGAGCTTAAAAGTGCAGGATAAACACGACGGCAAGTCTTTAAAGTCAGAAAAAAAATAGCAAATGCCGTCATCCCAGTACTTATTGCAGAGGAAAAACGAACCCCGAAAGCGGTATCACCAAAGGCAAGTAATGACAGTGCATTCATCCAATAGCCCATAGGAGGCTTTTCAAAATAGCGAAAGCCAAGAAAATGAGGAACAATCCAGTCACCAGAAACTAACATTTCTCGGGCAATTCCACCATATCGAACTTCATCAGGTGTAAATAGTGGCCTAACACCTAAAGGTAGGATATAGACAATAAGAAACAAGGTACTTAAAATATAGAGTGATTTTTGCCATGTGATAAAATCAATATAATTTTCAGCATCATGTTCTATATTTTTAGTTAATGTTTTATTCATTTTGTTTCTATATTAATTCAGCTTAGTTATCAGACTATTTCTGACAACTAATCCAGCCTTCTCTACCAGACATTGATTGATTTATAATTTTACCATCAGGTAATGTGGATAAATCAGAATCATCTAATAATGCACCTAATGGGACAAATTGAATGTTTTGTTTTTTTGCCAGCTGTAATAGTTCATCAAATTGTTTAGCATAAATAATGCCTTCAACTTCTGCATGAATTGTATAAACATTTAGCTGACCAGGCTTAATTTTTGATAAGATAAATCGATTATAATTATCTATTGTAATTCCCTCTTTACCAATCACTTCATCGAATGTGGGCAATGTCACAGGTATTTGTGGAGTCAAAATCTGATTATTCACTACGGGTCTAAATAGGCTGTATCCACGGCAATCACTATTATAATGAAACGAGAACGACTCTTTTTCTAATAGCGTTTTATCATTACAACGCCACCCTGCAACAGCAGAGCTGACTGGTCTGGAACCCACAATTTCCGTTAAACAATCGCTCCCTTTTTGTAATGAATCATGAATTTCTGCCTGACTGAAGCTATCAGTACGACTTTGCCAGGCATGATGATCCCAGGTATGAAAGCCAATCTCATGCCCAGCATCCGAGGTGGCTTTTATGGGTTTTGGGATGTTTGCACCTATTTTTTTGCCTGGCCAGAAGGTCCCTCTTAAAAGAATATCCCAACCATAAAGACTGACAGCACTGGAGCGAAGCATTTTAAGCAGGAATGCTGGTTTAAGCAGACGCCATAAATGTCGCCCCATGTTATCAGGCCCCACTGAAAAAAAGAAAGAGGCCTTAATCTGCTCCTGTGACAAACTCTGAAGTAATCGTGGCACACCAAGACGTGTTCCACGATAGGTATCGACATCAATACGCAAGCCAACTTTTACTGACTTTTCAAATAATTTAGACATTCTATTTTACCGTAAATATTTA
The DNA here is from genome assembly GCA_025656775.1 of gamma proteobacterium symbiont of Bathyaustriella thionipta. Lineage (GTDB taxonomy): Bacteria > Pseudomonadota > Gammaproteobacteria > GRL18 > GRL18 > GRL18. Next base: position 4,470 of record JAHXHI010000170.1, on the reverse strand, counting down.
TTATTCAAGCGCAGCAACAGCATCTTCAAGAAAAAAGTTCAATGTCTCATCAATGGTTTGTTCCATTGTGATAGTTGGATTCCAGTCTAGTAAACGCCTGGCATTTTCAATACTGGGACGTCGGTGTTGAACATCCTGATAACCTGCACCATAATAGCGACTGCTTTCAATTTTATGCATTCCCGCAAATGGGGGAAATTTATCTCGTTGTGGGTGCTTCTCAAACTTCTCCAGCAGGACTTCTGCCATCTGCCTTATACTATACTCATTATCCGGGTTACCGACATTAATGATCTGAGAATCACAAATATTATCTTTATTTTCAATAATTTTGAATAATGCTTCAATACCATCTGAAATATCGGTAAAACAACGTTTTTGTTCACCGCCATCCACCAATTTAATGGGCGTCCCCTCAACCAAATTAAGGATTAATTGAGTAATTGCCCGGGAACTGCCAATACGGGCTGAATTCAAACTGTCCAGTCTGGGTCCCATCCAGTTAAATGGTCTAAATAGAGTAAATTTTAAACCTTTTTGGCCATAGGCCCAAATGACCCGATCCAGTAATTGCTTGCTGGTGGAATAGATCCAGCGCTGTTTATTAATTGGCCCCGTAACAAGATTAGACTCATCTTCATTAAAGTAAGGGTCTTGCGACATACCATAGACTTCAGAGGTCGATGGAAAAATAATACGCTTATTATATTTTACACAATAACGGGTAATTTTAAGATTTTCTTCAAAATCAAGCTCAAAAACTTTTAAGGGATTGCGAGTGTATTCAATCGGTGTAGCAATGGCTACCAGTGGCAGGATAACATCACATTTTTTTACATGATATTCAATCCATTCACTATGGATGCTAATATCACCCTCAACAAAGTGAAAATTTTCATGGGATAATATGCGACTAATAGCACTGGAACTGATATCCATACCATAAACTTCATAACGACCTGTAGCCAGTAAACGCTCGCTTAAATGGTTACCAATAAAGCCATTCACTCCAAGAATTAATATACGGGTTATCTTTTGCTTTGCAATCGTTATGGATGCCTTTTTGCCAAGTCTCATACCATTGATTAAACTCATACTTTGAGCCAGTTGAGTGCCATTGAGATATAAGCCATCTTCACTTTGCCCAAAATTAATCTGTAATTGCCCCTCTTTACAGGCTATTGTTAATGGTTCATATGAGGTAATGGTTCCAGGAGCAACTTCAGCAGTTTGCTCAATCACATTGGCAGACCAGATTATAATTTTTCTGTCACCAGTGTAGGTAAATGCACCAGGATAAGGTTGTGTCACCGCACGAACCATATTGTAAGCTTGTGATGCAGACCCATTCCAGTTAATTTCACCGTCTGCGGGACAACGTTTACCATAATAAGTGGCTAAAGAGTCTTGTTGTGGTATTTTATTAATCTTTCTTTCTTTAATTTCAGGCAGTGTTTTATTAAATAAAGACTCTGATAGTTCACATAATTTATAATTTAGAGTCAAAGCAGTATCATCATTAGATATATTTAAACGTTCCTGAGCAATAATATCACCAGCATCTGGTTGTGCAGTCATTTGATGCAGAGTCACACCTGCCTCAGTTTCGCCATTGACTAAAACCCAATTAATGGGTGCACGACCACGGTAACGAGGTAATAATGAGCCATGCAGATTCATACCACCCATTGGAGCGATATCCAGAACAGACTGGCTTAACAGTTTACGATAATAAAAAGAAAAAATAACTTCAGGCTGCATTGCCTTAATTTGTTCAACCCATAAAGGATGGTTCACATCATCAGGAGCAAATACAGGAATATTGTTTACGGCTGCAAGTTTTGCAACAGAATCAAAAAAAATAGATTCATTGGAATCATCAGAATGTGTAAATACAGCAATAATTTCAAAACCATTTTTAATCAGGCTTTTTATACCGCTACAACCCATATTATGATAGGCAAAAACAACTGTTTTCATTGGAACTCCAAATTAAAAAATTAAAAAAGTATTGTCAGAAGATATTTACATCTCGCCTTATTTAGTTCTTACGTCCCACCATCTCATGAATAAAATAGCGTGGTCTGGCACGAACATCATGATAAATACGGCCTACAAATTCTCCTAGTAAACCAATTCCAATAAATTGTGCACCAATAAAAATAAATAAAATGGCAAAGAGTGGAAAAACACCATTAACGCCCCACTGAGAACCATATATCAGTCTCATAACAACCAGAATAAAGGAAAAGAGAAAACCTAAAAGAGCAATTCCACCACCCATAAAACTTAATAAGCGAAGGGGTAAAGTTGTCATGCTGGTTAATAAATCAAATTGTAAATTGAGCAAATCAAAAAAATCGTATTTAGAGTCACCTAAGGTTCGTTCTGCATGGGCAACATGAATTTCGGTACTATTACGAGAAAAGCTGTTGGCCAGAACAGGAATAAAAGTACTGCGTTCATGACATTGCAACATGGCCTGAACAACATTCCAGTGATATCCACGCAACATACAGCCATAATCACTCATACCAACACCAGTAAATTTTTGCACCATTTTATTCACTAATTTTGAGGCATAGCGACGAAAAAAAGTATCCTGGCGATTTTTACGAATGGTGCCGACAACATCATATCCATTTTCAAATTCATTGATAATATTAGGGATTTCTTCTGGTGGGTTTTGCAGATCGGCATCCAGAGTGACTATAAATTCACCACGAACATGAGCAAAACCAGCCATAATTGCTGAGTGTTGACCATAATTTTTGTTTAAAAAAATACCAATTATTTTATCTGGGTGATCGATTGCTGCAAGACGAATTATTTCTACAGAATTATCCTTGCTACCATCATCAACTAAAATCAATTCAAACGGTTTATCAAGAGACTCAATGCTTGATAAGGTTCTCTGGATAAGATCCTCAAGTGCTTGTTCTTCGTTGTAAACAGGAATAACAATTGAAATCATGCCTTCTTCCGGGCAAGACTGTTCATAATATTCTGGTTGAGTTTCAGTTTTCATTTTATTGAGTGATTACCAGTTTTAAAGTATGGCTTTAATGGTTTGAATGACACGCTGACAATCTGATTCATGCATACCTGGAAATAATGGTAGTGAACAGATCCGAGCCGAATTATATTCTGTATTAGGAAGATGATTTGCACCAGGAAATGGATGTTCTCTATAATATTTCTGTTCATGAACCGCACAAAAATGCAAACCGGTACCTATTCCCTGCTCTTTTAATCGCTGCATAAATTCATTACGGTTAAACCCTGTTATAGATTTATCGATTCGAACAATAAAGAGATGCCAGGCATGATCCATTTCATAAACAGGGATCTGTAAAGGTTCAATTCCTTCTATTTCATTAAATGCCTTTAAGTATTGTTGAGCAATTTCTTTTCGTCTTCTATTAAATTTGAAAATCTGTTCCAATTGGCCAATACCCAGTGTGGCAGCAATATCTGTCATATTGTATTTAAAACCGGGTTCAAGAACTTCTGCCTGTGGTGCACGGCCTTGAGTTTCTCTATCATAAGAATCAACTCCCAAACCATGAAATTTCAGGCGGCGAATTTTTTCTGCCAGGTGATCATCATTGGTGCAAAACATACCACCCTCACCTGTGGTGATATTTTTTATGGGGTGAAATGAGTAAATAGCAGTTCCCTGTTGACCAATGTGATTTTTTTTATAATAAGTACCGATGCCATGAGCAGCATCTTCAATAACAGGAATTTCATATTTTTTACCTAGGGCATAAAGCTCATCAAGATCAAGTGCTGCACCCGCAAAGTGAACGGGAATAATTAAGCGTGTTTTTTTAGTGATTAATGGCTCAATTAATTGTGCAGTTGTCATCAATGTATCTTTATCAATATCCACAAATACTGGAGTTGCTCCAGATAAGGTGATCAAATTGATGGTGGAAACCCAAGTCATTGATGGTGTGATAACTTCATCACCTTCCCCTATATTATAGGCCTGAAGTAACAAGTGCATTCCAGCAGTGGCTGAGGATAAGGCAATCGAATGTTTACAACCTGTAAAAACTGAAAATTGTGATTCAAATTCAGAATTTTTGATTCCAGTTGTTATCCAACCTGATCGTAACACTTCGACCACATCATGGATTTCCTGCTCACTGATGGAGGGTTTTGAAAAAGGTAAAAAACTGTCTGACATAATTTATCTTTCAATTAAAATAAAGGAAACGCATGAAATTATTTAATTCACACTTGCTTTTAATACAATAAGGCATTGTTTTTACAGAACTTATAAATTTATCATCATTAGATAAAAGTTATTTACAAGCTATAATATTAAATGTCATAATTCATTTTTGTATTATAAAACTCAAAACTTAGGAAATAATTAGTGTCCATCCGTTTATTCCAAGCAATTGATATTATTATAAAAACAGGAAGAAAAACTGAAATAAACGGCCGGATAAAATGCAA